>NZ_LDUR01000021.1:0-25348 GCF_001043705.1 Chromobacterium sp. LK11 | reverse complement strand
GGCGAAAACGGCTGAAGAAGCGGAATGTACATACGGTACATGAGCATTCTGAAGACGTTTTCAACGCGGTATCGCCAACGCGCAGCTGATCGTAAACAGGTTTTAAGCGTAGACTCGGTCAATCCAGCCTTTATGCAAGGCGGGCAGGCCGTACCACCACAGCGGAAACAGCATGATCACCAGGTCCGCCGCCAGCAGTTTTTGCTGTTCGGCCGCCACGTCGGCGCTCTGCCGGCCGCTGGCGTAAGCGCGCTGGGATTCGGAGATCAGGAATAAGCGCTGTGGATTGATCCGGTCCGGGAAGTCCTGCGCGTCGGCGCCGGCTTTCCAGCCCATTGCGTAGAGGTCGGACTCCATCACGCCATAGCCCTGCTGTTGCAAGGTTTGCCGCGCCAGCGCGGCGAATTGGGCGGTTAGCGACGCCGGGTCCGGGTGGGCGTGGATGATTAGGGCGTGTCGGTTCATGCGGCCTCCAAGCGTTTAAAGGTGGAAAGCCGTCAGTCTGGCGCGCGGTCAACTATTTGTGAAATCACGGTTTTTATTGCTTACTATTCATCAGATGGATACCAAACGACTCGACCTCAATCTGCTGGTAACGCTGGAAGCCTTACTGGTGGAACAGAACGTGACCCGCGCGGCCGCGCGGCTGAGCTTGAGCCAGCCGGCGGTGAGCGCGCAATTGAACCGCCTGCGCGAATTGTTTGACGACCCGTTGCTGGTGGCCGTCCATCGCGGCATGTATCCCACGGCCAAGGCGCTGGAAATGTTCGAGCCTTTGCGCAAGGCGCTGAACGAAGTGCGCGCCACCGTGGCCGGACACCAGGACTTCGAGCCGGCCAGCGCGGACCTGACCGTGGCCATCGCCTGCACCGATTACCTGCAAGCCGCGCTGCTGATCCCGCTGGCGCGGGAACTGCGCAAAAGCGCGCCCGGCGTGCGGGTGGCGGTGCGCGCGCTGGACCTGCACCGGCTGGAGGCGCAGCTGGAGCAGGGCGATCTGGACCTGGCGCTGCTGACCCCGCCGGCCGCCCCGTCCAAGCTGCAAAGCTGCCGGCTGTTCGACGAACACTATGTGCTGATTGGCCGCCGCGATCACCCCACCCTGAAGGAAGGGCTGAGCGTGGAGGAATACGCGGCGCTGGACCACGTCATCGTGTCCTTGGACGGCAACGGCTTCTTCACCCCGGTGGACCGCACGCTGGCGGCGCTGGGCCTGCGCCGCAACGTGGCCTTGTCCGCCGCGTCCTTCCTGTTTGTGCCGGAAATGGTGGCGCAGTCCGACTTTGTCGCGCTGGTGCCGCAGCGCCTGGTGCAAGAGCGCGGCGACGCGCTGAAGCAAGTGGAGTTTCCGCTGCCCACCGAAAGCTTTGAAGTGGGCATGGCCTGGCACGACCGCACCCAGCAGCACCCCGGTCATCGCTGGATGCGGGACTTCATCATCACCCTGGTCAATGCTCAGGCGGGATCGGCGGCTGACGTGGTGCCTTTGTCTTAGAGCCTGTTCAAAGTCTGCTGCGCGGGTGGCTTGTTTCTGCCGGGGCCTGCGGCTGGTGGGTATCGCTGCGCTCCTCCCACCCTACGCGCAGCCGCTCGCATTGGTAGGGTGGGAGGAGCGCAGCGATACCCACCGGAAACTCATCGAATCACCCTGGCGGCCACGCAGAGACCGTTTGGTAGCCCCACGCGGAACCCCGCTGCGCCACACAAGATGATGGCGGCGATCCACCTTGCCGGACCCCGTCGGCTTGACGACCTCCCACTCCTCCCCAACAATAGCCCCCGCGCCGCAGCAATCGCGGCGCTCGGGATTGGTCTCCTGAATTGTGCTGCCGTCGCGGATCCGCTGTTTCCACAGCGTATCCGCGGCCATTGCTTTGCCTATTCGGGCGGGCCGTGGCAAGTGGCGCCCTCGCGGGCGCGCCGGCTTTGTACGGTAGCACACCGGTAGACCAACTCTTGTCATGTGCCCGCCCTGCCGCCTTGCGGCCGGGCCCTTCTGCTCAGGAGGTTGCAAATGGTAAAGCTTGTTCGTCCGGTGCTCGGCATCGAACTCACTCCTTCCGCTACCGAAACCCAAGGCGTCCATCAGGACGCATCTCCACTCCCGCCGCTAGGCCCGCGCTCGCGCTACCGCTTCGCCGGCCCCCACGCCAAAGACCTCAGCCTGCCCTTCATCCGCCGTATCAAAGGCCGCACTTATCCGCATTACTGGCAGCCGGCCGAGCCTAAGGATGAGCTCGAAGCCTGCGCCTTGGGCCGCCAATACGCCGCCCATCTGGCGCAGATGCTGAAACTCAACCGCCAGCACTCCGGGCGCGGGCTGCTGTTCCGCATCGCCAGCGACATGGATTTCCGCGACCGCGGCCACCGCCGCAGCATGTGCAAAAGCTTCTTCAACTATCTGGAGGTGCTGCTGAACTTGGGGGCGCAACAGGTCGACCTGGTGCAGCACGTGGAGGCGATGCAGCGCTTCCATCTCAGCCTGGACGAGCTGGAAACCTTGCAGCGGAAGCCGAGGCGGAAGAAGAGGGGCTAATTCTTCCGGTGTAAAAAGGGGGGCTCCTAATGGGGTCGACTGGGGTTCCCTCTGTACTCCACTTTTTCTCGAAGCGTTGAAGAAGGTGGACCAAAGGACAGTTTATTTAAAAGTGAATGCAACCTATTTTTATAGGTTCACTTTATCGTAAGGCAGATCAATGAAGCGAGTTATCAGGCTGGGAGATCCAACCGATCACGGCGGCTTTGTCACCAGCGCTGCGTCAACTACGGTTTTGTTTGGTAAGCCGGTTGCTTTGTACGGCGACTCCGTCAGCTGTCCGCAGCAGGGGCATGTGAACTGTGTCATTGTCGAAGGGGACCTAACTTGGATCGTAAACGGTAAGGGGGTAGCGTTGGAGGGACACAAGGTCAGCTGCGGCGCGACATTGATTTCCACCATGCCAGAAGTGGGTCGCTCGTATGAAAGCAGCGGCTCCTCCGTGTCAGGTGTTGGAGTTGGCGCAGCTTTGGCAGCTACTGGCGCTACTTTACTTCAGATGTTCAATGAAAAGTTTCAGATTATGGATGAGGTGTCCGGCTTGCCTCTGGCTAATCATCAATACGCCATTGTGCGAGCGGATGGAAAAGTCGAGCATGGCGTTACCGACGATGAAGGGCATACTCATCTTACAAAAGCTACGGTTGAGTCGGAAGAACTCAGCATTTTTCTGGAGGGTTGATTGTGGTTGGGCCAAGTCAAACCATCAAGTCGCCGAGCGGCAAGGACTTATTTCTGGTAAGCAAACGCAGTTCAACGCCGACGACAAACGATGAAATCAAAAAGGTGTTGTTAAAGCGGGAGCTGATCGAGGTTATCATCAGTGACTCAAGGATGCGCAGCATGGGTTCTCAGTGGGGGCATGCGGCTGTCGTCATTGATGGTCAAGTTTATAGCCGAGCACATGAAGAGTATGTGAAAACGGATAAGAACACCTATCTTAACGGCGGTGTAATTCAGCGGGCAAATGACTCTATCAATGTCGGCGGCAACCGCTGGCGTGACAATGTGGGTGTCTATCTCTCCGTTTCCGAAAGAGAGAAAGATATTGTAAAGAATGAATTGGAGCGGCGGGTTAAAGTTGATAGAGAGTTCAAACGCAAGCATCCGAACGAAACTTCTTATAGCCTGTTCAGCAACAGTTGCTCATCCAATGTGGCCGATGTTTTGGAGTTAATCAACATCTTGGCTCATGACCCGCGCTGGATACCCTTTCCGGTAGCTCCGGCAGAGTTGCTTGCCATTATCGAAAAATCCAATCGAACCGTAAAGAAAGAGTTATATCCAAAGAAATGAAAAAAACCTTGATTATTAACTTGATTGTAGCTGCTGTTGCTGTTGCTGCTACCTCCATCTATTTTATGCGTCAGGCTCCCAGCTTTTGGGGAGAGCATCTGGAGCTGCAAAAATTTGAGATCATGAGCGCTACGCCAACCAAGGTTTATGAATCTTCGGAACTAAACAAGGCAAGTTTTGAAGTAAAAAAAGGAGATCAATGTTTCTATATAAAAGAAGGCAGCTTTTCTTTTGGTGAAGTAACGGCGGATATGGCATGGTATAAAAAATTGATTATCATCTGCCCGGAAAAAGGTATTGGCTGGGTTGAGAATGGAAAGTGATGGACGATCTCTCCTCTTATCTGGCGGTATTAGCCGATAGTGATCTATTTGGCACATTGGCTTTGATATGCTTGGCTGTTTTCTTGTGTGGTCTTTCCCGAAGGGTGCGGGAGTCCAAGCAGTATGTCTGGCTGGCGATGGGGTGCTTGCTGTTCATGCCGGTGTTACATTTTGTTGGGACGTACTTTATCAATGCTGTGAGATATTGATTTTATTGAGTCATTGTCACTCCCCTGATGATCAGGCAGCTATCTGAGAGGCCGTGTGCTGTGATGCCGGCGCATTGGAAGCCGTGCCATGGAAGCCGCCGCGCAAGAAGGGGGAGCCGGGGAGGGCACAGCCGGCTCCGGGAGAGTGGGGACGGGGAGGGCTTCGCCAGAAAACAGCCGCATCCATATCCAGCTAACCGGGGCGTTTCGGTTGACACTCCCTCGCTGAACTGAGAACCTTCCCGCTTCCATTTTTTTGTTATTGCTCGCCATGAAAATCACCGCCAACACCGCCGTTACCCTGCGCATGAAAGTTACCGACAGCCAGGGCCTGGTTTACGACGATGGCAAGAAGCCCGTCTCCTACCTGCACGGCGATTACGACAACCTGTTCGCCAAGCTGGAAGCCGCGCTGGAAGGCCAGGAATCGGGTTTTCAAACCACGCTGGAACTGGCCACTGAAGACACCTTCGGCGCCCGCGACGAAGCCCTGGTCACCACCATGCCCAAGGCGGATTTCCCGCCCGGCGTGAAGGTAGGCGGCCAAATCCAGCGCATTGGCCCGGATGGCGAGCCGCGTTACTACTTCGTTACCAAGATCAAAGGCCCCACCGTCTTGCTGGACGGCAACCACCCGCTGTGCGGCAAAGCCCTGCGCTTTGTCGTCAAAGTGGTGGACGTGCGCGCGGCAACGGCTGAGGAAATCGCTCACCAGCATGTGCACGGTGAGCATGGGCATCAGCACTGATTGCACCGGCCTCGCATAAACAAAGCCCTCCCCATTTGGGAGGGCTTTTTTTTGTCTGGGGCTTGGATGTTTCGGGGGCGGTGATTTGCTGCCTAACTGCTGCTTGCCACGTACAAGCTCAACTTTGGCGTCTTTTGCGCGCTCTTTCTGATGGCCACACTTAGGATCTAGTAAGTGGTCGCCATCTTCTGATTACTGTGAATTCGTCAGGAGTTTGACTGAAGCAGTTCGTCAAGACCGCCGCCGAATAAGTCTGTTTATGGCTGGATGCAGACAATTTGTCTCCACCGCTAGCCGACAGGGTGTGGCTCAAAGAGGGGATTTGGGGTGATCCTCAAATGCTCCAGTTCGTCGTAAATATGTTGCTCGCATCTGGTGGAAATATTTCCTGCCGCATAAAGCATTGGTACAGGATTGCTGAACACCAAGTGGCTCTCGATGCTGCAGTTATCTCCAAGCTTGAGGAACTTGGCCACCTTTCCCTTGTGGGCCGTCAGAAGGTCGACGCGATCCAGATGCTTTCGCAGCGAGTCGCGCTTGCCGTTTGGAAGCATCTCACCGGCATAGTCCATCAGCTGCTCGGCAATCTCGCTGTAGGACTTCTTGAACTGCAAGTCTTTGCATTCCATGACCAATACTCTCCGGCTGGGAGGGTCCCAAGCCAGGACGTCGACATCGCCGTAGTTTCGGTCCAACCCGCAAGCCAATATCTTGGTGAGTGCGACTTCTGGAAGCACCTTCCACCCGAGAGCTGCCATTCTAGTCTTAACCTTTTCATTAAATTCGTGGCCATCGCGATGCCGGGCAAAGCCGGCGTACTTCCGCATGGCAGGTCCAAGATGATTGTCCGGATAGTTGGCAGAGTAGTAGTTGCTTATGGTGGTGGCGAATGCCTCGCGCAGCAGCCCTGGCGCAAGTAGTATATGTGGATCGGCTTCATCCGTTATCTGCAGTATTGGCCGCCTTAGAACGCTAAGTTGACGACGAAGTCGCCATGAGTCGATGTCTCGTTCCGCGTAACCAGGAGGCGCTAGGCGCCATGATGAGCGAGTCAACAGACTGAGCGCCGAGACAATCGCTTCGCCGTCTACAGCATGCTTTGCCAGAGCAACCAACTCGCTCCGGCGGAGCCTTGATACTGGCTCTTTCAGTTCTATTCCGCGGTTCTCGACCGCATCGACGAACTGCCGGAATGCGTCCAGTTCGGCGCCAAACTCATCACGCCAAGCATCGAGGAACTCGGGTTCGATTACTCCCCTCACTTGCTCTGTGATGCTGGGCTGTTCCAGATTCTTGGCGTAGCGTTGAGCTGAACCCTTGTAGCGAACCTCGCTGGTCTTGCTCCCAAAACTGGCCATCACCCTATCAATAATGCTGTGGTCGACGTGAACGTCGCCGACCGCTTGAATAGCGACCTGTGGCTCCATCAACCCCCAGTGGATTAGGCCCGACCAGCCACCAAACTGAAATATCTGTGACGCTATTGCCATCAGCAACGTATGGTCTATTTCGCCAAAGCGGCGGCCTCCTTCCAGCGGGCACTCGCAGAGTGCCATCTCGATCAGCACACGGGAGGTCAGGAATATGGCGTTGAGCTTGAAGTCATGATCCCGCATGGGACCGAGTGCCTGGGCCTCGTCATCCGCCCGGAATGCAAGGTTTGCCGCTGATGTTCTCTGCCAGTGCTCACGCGAGACCGCCGCTATCTCGTAGTTCAGCAACAGACTGCAGAGGACGTCCTGGCGATTCAATGTACGCAGCTGTTCACACAGTTCGTCCTCTAACTTCCGGACCAGCTTGTTGAGGTAATCGCGGCAAGCCTCCTTGCCAACGATAATGTTACCTTCGCTTGGGTGACGAACCTTCCAACCAAGTCCAATCTTCGTGTTCCCATCGTCATACTTGCTGATATTGATCGCCCTCTGCTGGCCAAGCATGGGAATGAAATCGCGGAATTCACGAGCAGCCATCACGTGAGACTGGCGCGCACGCTCATTAGGCACAATCTGGCTGAACAGTACCTCCTGGTCAACCTGATACTGGTTCGCCAAAAGTGCAACGCCACGGATGAGTGCTCTGACGAGTGCCGCCTCGGCAACATTTGCCGGATTGAAGAGCGCGCGGTCGAACTGCGGCGTAATCGTCAACTGGATCGTTCGGTTGACTTGATCGACCTCCATCGTGATGGTGCGCTCGGCGTCTTCCGCGGTTCCAAACGGTTCGGGTAGATCGAAGAGCTGCTGTGGGTGGGTGAAGGTGCATTTCCAGAGAATTGGGCCATCACCCAGGCCAGGGCCGTAGGCATTTTCCAGCAGTGGTGCAGCGCGGCGACACCACGTGCCCAGCATCCGCCAGCGTTCGTAGCTTCCGGTGTCAGAACCGTTCAGCGACGCCAGCTCGAACCACCACGCTCGAGAGCCACCCTTACAAACTCCAATAGGTTTGTTGCCCCCCATCGGTTCTACCTCCCCATAGACCGGGTTCTCATTCTCGTCTTCGAAGTAGCTAGGCCCTTCGGTATGAACCTTTCGCCACGTTCCGTCAACGAATGGTTCTGCATGCACATCGCGAGACCTAGCCACAGAATGCCGAGTGTCAAGGAGTGCGTTCTGGCGGATGGCAAGCATGACCTTTTGGCCACTCGCTTTTGATGGTATGGCTCTATGGGGAATGAGATGTCCGGCCAGTGACTCGCCCCAAGCCGCAAGGTTGAGGAAGCCGTTGACGTTCTGAAGTCTGACTCCCTGGGCTTTAAGTCGCCGACTCCCTTCGAGGATGCGCCACAGCTCCAGAAATGACATGTCCCGCATCGACTCCAGCGTGAAGAAATCTGCAGCAGCGAGGTGGATCACTTCCCACTTGGCCTGCTTATAGATGTCTAGCGAATAGTGGGCGCTCCTTCCAACGCTGCATGTCACCAGAAGTACCAGCCCCTGCTCAAGCGCCATGTTCTTCGCGCAAGCGTCTTGTGCTTCAGCGATGGTCTTCTCCATGCGTGCTTTGAGCGCTTCCGAGGGCACATAGAACCCACTAATCCCGCCCTCCTCATACCCTTCCAGCGTGTCCAGGAGACTCATCAAGACGACCGGTCGACCGTGGTCGACCTGCCAGGCGACGCAACTGATGTAGTCGCCCCCAGCGTGGCTGAATCTTGGCTTCGGACTTAGGCCTCGTAGGAACCTCGACAGCTGGAGTTCGTGCATGTACTCGCGGGCCAGCATTTGCACGAAGAGCTTTCGATTCTCATCGGAACCAATGGTCTCAATGATGAACCTCCGAATCGCACCACTGACTGCGGTCGGTAGCACTAGGAAGAAGCTCCTACCGGCAATCGCAACAGGGGAGCGCTCGAGGTCGGTACTACCGATGGACTGGTCAAGTAAGTCTCGGCGTCCTTCCTCCTCAAAAGTGAATGGTGCCAGGTGATTAGGAACGATTCCAGCGTGCATCAGGTCGTCCCAGCTGAACTCGACCAAGCCTTGGAGCGCTTGGTACTGCTTCGTCAGTTCTTTTGGAAGAACCTGTGCTTGCTTTTCTGAGCCCTTGTGATTGCGCGTTAGGCCTGCGCGCTTGCAGGCCAGATCTGAAAGGGTCAGAAGCGCATACACGCAGTTCACAATGAGCTGCATGTTCGGGTCATTCGGCAGGTCATCAATCATGTTGACAAAGCGCTGCAAGTAGAACGAGCCGCTCTCCCAGATACCCTCAAGGACCAAGAAGTTTCCGCGGCGAGACACGATGTTCCCGACGAAGACGTCTTCGGGCGGGTCCTCAGTGCTGCCGTAGCTGCGTCCAACAGAGGAGAACCCTTTTAGTAGGATCGCTGAAGTTGCGGACTGGTCGCCGTTTCCCATGGCCATGCTCAACTGAACCAGTGCTTCCAGACGAAGGCAGTTGCTTTGCAGCGTTGGCTGAAGGAGAAGCCCCCCAAAAGTCGCCGCAAGCCGTATGGGATGGAAGGTCCGCAGGTCGCGTGTGAACGGCTTACAGTCATCCGCAATCTGGCGGAGACACATGGCTGGCATCGAAGTCATCATCAGCGCTGTCAGTGCTTCCAAGTCGGGCTGCTCACCCGCATGCTTTTTTGTCATTTTGTTTCCCTGACCCCTCATCTGGGCCGCCGATGATTACCACTTGGTTGGTGCGTTGCCAACCTTGGCATTACTTGACCTTAGCGCACCCCCCCTTGTTTCGTGCTCCTAGGGAGGGCACTTGATAACTTGGTATAGCTAGCCGCGCGTCATGTGACGATAGGGCCATCAAGTGCTCGCTAGTGGGTCAAGTTGAAATTGTTTACGGTGAAATCTCATGGAGCACTGAAGCACCGTCCTGGCTGAAGTCTGTCCGTTGTTATTGGCTTCCACGAAGACAGTCCTGTCATTGGCCAATTCGATTTGAACAGACACCAATTTGCGGAAACTGCTTCAATGTCGGCAATGGCCAAATAGCAGAACAACAGCAAGCGTCTTCATAACCCGTTCACCCATACCTCAATCAAACCCCTGCCGCCACCTTCTCCAAACTCGGCAAGGTATGGGTATACAGCTTGGCCAAGTCCTTGGGGCTGGCGATGGTTTCAAAGTGCTCCATCTTGATGGCCAGGAATTGCCCATTACTGCCATCGCGCACTTCGCCCACTTCCAGCGCTTTCAGCGCGCTGATCCAGTACCAGTTCTGGCCCATGTTTCCCTTATCACAGTAGGCGTACCACAGCGGCAGGCGGAATAGCCGCTCAAAGGTGAGCGCCTTTTTGAGTTCTTCCTCCAGGCTGAGGGTGAGTTCGCCGCGCGATGGGGTGTAGTTCTTGGCGTCGATGGCGATCATGCCCAGCGAGGGCAGCAGGAGCAGAAAGTCCGGCCGTTTGGCCGTGCCATGGAATAGGGTGGCAAAGCTGTTTTTGTTCTGGCAGATGCCCACATAGGCCAGCTTGTGCTGCTTGAACCAGGCGTTGAGCGCTTTCTCGCCTTCATGCCCCTTTTTCTCCGCTGAGCTAGGGGCGGGTTGGGCTGGAGCGGAGGGCTGAGCTGTGACTGGCGGCAGGCTAGGCGTGGAAATTTGCGCGCTTGTTGGGCTAGCGGGCTGGATAGGCGTTATGGCTTGCGGCGGTGTTGGCGCGGCGCTTGGCTGTGGAGAGGGAACTGCTGCCGGTGTGCTTGCTTGTTGTGGGGGACGATTCTTGAAAATATTTGCGAAGGTGAATGCCATGGTGTCGTTTGAACTGGTGATTTAGAAAGGATGGGGCGGCTAGCCGGTTAGCCGCGCCTGGTCCGCCTGATAAGCCGCGTCGCGGTCGCTGAACAGGCCCAGGCGCACCAGGCGGGCGAGGATGGCGCCGCGGCTGCGGCCCAGTTGCTTGGCGATGGCCTGGCTGTCCGGCTGGGCCGGGCTGTGCCATAGGGTTTTCAGTTGTTGGTCGTCGGCCACGGTCCAGACCGCGCCTTGCTTGCCGGCTGCGGGCGGCGCGGCGGGTTTGGCCGGCGGCGTTTCCGTAGCGGCGGGCACGTCCCAGAGCGGCGGCAGGTCCAGCGCTTGCATGCGGGCGTTGTCGGCTTGCATTGCCGCTTGCTGGTGTTCGTACAGGCCTAAGCGGACCAGCCGGGAGACGATGGCCAGCGGGCTGCGGCCCAGTTTTTCCGATAGCTGGCGCACCGGCGCGGGGGAGGCTTCCCACAGCAGGGCTAAGCGGTTGTCTTCGGCTATGGTCCAGCGTTGGCCCTGGCGTGCGCCGCCGGGGGCCGGTGGCGGCTCGGGCGCGGTGGGCGGGTCTGCTGCGTGTTGTTTGGCGACGCGCTTGAGCTGCTCGTAATACAGTGCGCGCGCCTTGTCCAGTGCCGGGTCCTTGGGGGTGCCCAGCGGGTCGCGCCGGCCGGCCGGGTCTACGCCCAGGACCAGTTGTTCGACGATTTCGAGTTCTCTCATAGGGATGCCCGGAGCCGGTCTCGCATTGCTTGCGGGGCGGGTGCCGCCGTGGATAGGCCATGTTATCGCCGCGGCCGGGTTCTATGCAAATTGAGTTTGCGGCGCGCGGCCCGGGGCCGGGCCTGCGCACACTTTAAGCCTCGATTTCTATCAGGGTGGGATTGGCGGCGGCGGCGGCCTGTTCCAGCGCCTGGCGCAGCAGCGGTTCCGGGGTGCCCAGCGCCAGGGTTTCGGCGCGCCAGCCGTAGGCGCGGGCCAGCGCCGGGAAGTCCGGGGTGTAGAGGTCCACGCCCAGCGGTTCCATCTTGGCGGCGCGCATCGCGCTTTTGATTTCGCCGTAGCCGCGGTTGTTGAGCAGCAGCACGATCAGGTGGGCGCGGGTTTCCATCGCGGTGCCCATTTCCGCCAGGGTGAACTGGAAGCCGCCGTCGCCGGCCAGGCACAGCACCGGCCGTTCCGGTTCGGCCAGCGCGGCGCCGATGGCGGCGGGCAGGCCGTAACCCAGCGCGCCGAAGCCCACGGAGGCGTTGAACCAGCTGTTGCCGCGCGGCGCGCAAAAGCCCAGGTTGCCGGCGTAGACCAGGCGGGTGGAGTCTCCCACCCAGCGCGCTTGCGGCAGGATGTCGCGCACGCGGTGCAGCCAGGCCAGGTCGGCGGCGTTTTCCGGTTCCATTTCGGCGGCGGCCAGGCGGCGGGTGGCGTCGGCGCGCTCCGCGCCCTGGCGGCGGGCGGCGGTGAGCCGCGGTATCAGCAGTTGCAGGGTTTCTTGGGCGTCGCCCAGCAGCGGTAGATCCGCGCCGCGGCCGCGGCAGAGTTGTTCCGGGTCGATGTCGATGCGGATCAGCGCGCCGGGCAGGCGGAAGCCGCCGTCCACGTACATGTCGAAGTCGGTGGGCCCCAGTTCGCAGCCCACGGCCAGCACCACGTCGCTGGCGGCGATCAGGCGGCGCGCGGCCGGCAGCGAGGGGCTGCAGGACAGCGCCAGCGGGTGGCCGTCCGGCAGCGCGCCGCGCGCGTTGATGGTCATCAGCGCCGGTGCGTCCAGCATTTCCGCCAGCCGGGTCAGTTGCGGTGCGGCCTGGCGCGCGCCGCCGCCTATCAGCAGCAGCGGCCGCTCCGCGCTGGACAGCAGGCGGGCGGCGCGGTCGATGGCGGCGGGGGCGGCAGGCCCGCGCAACAGCCGCATCGCCGGCGCTTGCGGCGGCGGCAGGCCGTCGGCGGGCGCGGCCATCAGGTCCAGCGGGATTTCAATGTGCACCGGGCGCGGGCGGGCGCCGTCGAACACGGCGAAGGCGCGCGCCAGCACTTGCGGCAGTTCCGCCGCCGCGGTCAGGGTGTGGCTGAAGGCGGCGATCTGGCTGGCCAGCGCGTGCTGGTTCGGCAGTTCGTGCAGGTGGCCGTCGCCGGAGCCCAGTTTTCCGCGCGCGTTGACGCCGGAGATCACCAGCAGCGGGATGGAGTCGGCGTAGGCCTGGCCCATGGCGGTGGCGATATTGGTGAGGCCGGGGCCGGTGATGACGAAGCAGACGCCGGGCTTGCCGCTGACGCGGGCGTAGCCGTCGGCCATGAAGCCCAGGCTTTGTTCGTGGCGGGCGGCGATGTGGTGGATGCCGCTGCCGGCCAGGCCGCGGTAGAGCTCGATGGTGTGGACGCCGGGGATGCCGAACACGGTGTCGACGCCGTAAGCCGCCAGCCAGGCGGTGAGGTAGCTGCCCAGGGTGGTGCTCATGCGGATTCCTTTTGTCTTGGCGCGGCGGCGCGCAGTTGGCCGGCGAAGCGGGCGATGCGGCGGCAGGCTTCGGCCAGGCGTTCGTCGTCCACCACCAGGCCCAGGCGGATGAAGCCGGCGGCGGTGGGGCCGAAGGCGGCGGCGTCCAGCACGGAGACGCCGGTGGCTTCAAACAGCTTCCAGGCGAAATCCCCGGCTTCCAGGCCGCAGCCGCGCACATCCAGCAGCAGGAACATGCCGGCTTCCGGCAGTGGGCATTGCAGGCCGTCCACGCCGCTGAGCAGGCTGTGGGCCAGATCGCGCCGCCGCTGGTACAGCGCGCGGACGGGTTCGACGAAGGCGTCGTAGTCTTGCAGCGCCAGCAGCGCGGCTTGTTGGATGAAGCCGGGGATGCCGTAGAGCATGCACAGGGCCAGCGTGCCCATGTGCTGGATCAGCGGGCGCGGGCCGGCGGCCCAGCCCAGCCGCCAGCCGGCCATGGCGTGGGATTTGGACAGGCTGCCCAGGGTCAGCGTGCGTTCCGCCATGCCGGGCAGCGCGGCGATGCTGTGGTGCGGGGCTTCAAAGCTGAGGCCGGCGTAGACTTCGTCGGCCACCACCCACAGGTCGTGGCGGCGGGCCAGCGCGGCCACCGCGGCCAGTTCGTCCGGGCGCAGCGCCGCGCCGGTGGGGTTGCAGGGGGTGGCGAGGAAGATGGCGCGGCTGCGCGGGGTGACGGCGGCTTCCAGCGCGGCCAGGTCCAGGTGGAAGCCGTCTGCGGGTTTGACCGGCACCGGCACCAGCGCGGCGCCGCTGGCGCGGATGCTGGCTTCGTAGGTCAGGTACATCGGTTCCGGCACCAGCACTTCGTCGCCGGCCTGGCACAGGCAGAGCGCGGCGGAGAACAGGCCGTTTTGCGCGCCGGCCACCACGATGACGTTGTCGGCGTCCATTTCCAGGCCGGTGGCGGCGGCGTGGCGGCGGGCAATGGCGGCGCGCAGGTCGGCGCGGCCGTCCACCGGGCTGTAGTGGGTGTCGCCGTCGCGCAGCGCGGCCACCGCGCGTTCAATGATGGGGGCCGGGGTGGCGAACTCCGGATCGCCCACGCTGAGGATGATGACGTCCTCGCCGCGGGCGGCGGCTTGTTGCGCCGCAAAGTGGATGTTCCAGGCATCGACGCGTTCGCCGGCGATGCGTTCGACCAGGGGGGAAAAGCGCATGGGGGTCTCCGTAATAATGGTGGGATAGCGCGGTATCAGAAGGCGGTGCGGACCGGCAGTCTCTTTTCCAGCCGCAGGAAGACGCGTTCTATCAGCCAGGCCAGCGCGAAATAGATCAGCGCCACGGTCAGCAGCGGTTCGTAGGTACGCAGGGTTTGTGCGCGGACCAGGTTGGCGGCGCCCAGCACGTCCATCACCGCCACGGTGGAGGCCAGCGCGGTGGATTTGAGCAGCAGCACGGTTTCTCCGGCCAGGGACGGCAGCAGGATCAGCAGCGCGCGCGGCAGCCAGATGCGCCGCGCCGTGGTCAGCCGCGACATGCCCAGCGCGCGGGCGGCTTCCAGTTCGCCCTTGGGCACGGCGGCCAGGCCGCCGCGCACCACTTCGCCCACATAGCCGGCCACGCTCAGCGCCAGCGCCAGGGCCACGTACCAGAAGCCTTCGCGCAGGTAAGGCCACAGCAGGCTGTCGCGCAGCGCCGGAAAGCCGGCGAACAGGCTGCCCAGGCCGTAGTAGAGCACGTAGATCTGCACCAGCAGCGGGGTGCCGCGGATCAGGTTGGTGAAGGACAGGCTGAGCCAGGCCAGGAAGGGCTGGCGGGACAGCCGGGCAAAGCCCACCGCCACCGCCAGCGCGAAGCCCAGGCCGCCGGAGAGCAGCAGGAGTTGCACGGTGACGGCGATGCCGCGCCAGAGCATGGGGCCGTAGTCTTGCAGCCATTGGAAGTTCATGCGGGTCTCCCGTTCACAGCGCCGGTTGCCAGCGGCGGAAGCGGCGTTCAATCAGGCTGAAGCCGGCGTTGGACAGCAGGGTCATCAATAGGTAGATGGCGGCCACGGTCAGGTAGAACAGCAGGTACTGACGGGTGGAGCCGGCGGCCTGCTTGGTGGTGAACAGCAGTTCGCTGTAGCCCACCACGCTGATCAGCGCGCTGTCCTTGATCAGCACCAGCCACAGATTGGCCAGGCCGGCCAGCGCGTAGGGCATCATTTCCGGCAGGATCACGCGGCGCGCGGTCAGCCAGCGGCCGCAGCCGAAGGCGCGCGCGGCTTCGATGTGGCCGTGCGGTATCGCCTGCACCGCGCCGCGCATGATTTCCGCTGCGTAAGCGCCTTGCACGATGCCCAGCACCACGATGGCGGCGGCGAAGCCGTTCACTTCCACCTGCGGCTGGCCCAGCAGCGCCGCCAGCGCGTTGATGGCGTCGCCGCCGGCGTAGTAGAGCAGCAGGATGAGCAGCAGCTCCGGCAGCGAGCGGCACACGCTGGTGTAGGCGTTGGCCAGCCGCTTGAGCAGCGGGTGGCCGCCCAGCTTGACCAGCGCGGTGGCCATGCCTATGAGCAGGCCCAGCGCGAAAGCGCCCAGCGAGATTTCCAGCGTGACCACGGCGCCTTGCAGCAGGGCGGGGCCCCAGTCGCGGACTACGGCGTCGTAGGCTTGTTGCAGTGCATCCAGCATATAGGCTCTCCCTGGGGCGGCGCGGGCTGGCGGGGCGCGTCACTTGGCGTCCGGCGAGATGTTGACCTTGAAGTATTTCTTCTGGATGGCGTCGAAGCTGCCGTCGGCGCGCAGTTGCAGGATGGCCTGGTCGAACTGCTGCTTGAGCGCGGTGTCGGCCTTGCGCAGGCCGGCGCCTATGCCGGGGCCGAACAGCGGGTCCTTGGGCGCCAGGCCCTTGGATTCCAGCCCGGAACCGTCCTTGCCGCCGAGGAAATCGCTGGCGGCCAGCGCGTCCAGCAGCATCAGGTCCACGCGGCCGGCGACGAGGTCGGCGTTCAGCTCGTCCTGGGTGTTGTAGTAACGGATGACGGAGCCGGCGCCGTAGTATTTCTTCAGGAAGTTGGCGTTGGTGGTGGCGGATTGCACGCCCAGGGTCTTGCCCTTGAGGCCGGCCGGGCTGAGCACGGTTTTCTGGCCCTTGGGGCCGACGAACTCGGAGGCGGTGTAGTAGTAGGGCAGGCTGAAGGCGATGACTTTTTCCCGCTCCGGGGTGATGGACATGGAGTTGAAGATCACGTCTATCTTCTTGCTGTTGAGCGCGGGGATGATGCCGTCCCAGGACACTTCGGCGATCTGACAGTTTTGCTTGAGGCGCTGGCACAGCTTGCGCACCAGTTCCACTTCAAAGCCGCTCCACTGGCCGTTGCTCTGCTTGATGGTGAACGGCGGGTAGGGTTCGGCGGCGATGCCGATGCGCAGCGGGTTGGCGGCCGCCGCGGCGGCACAGCACAGGACGACGAAGGCGGCGATGAGGGTGCGGAGTGGCTTCATGGGGTTTCTCCCTGGGGTGTCAGGCGTTGACAAACTGGCGGCAGCGTTCGCTGCGCGGCGCGGCGAAAACCTGTTCCGGCGAGCCGGCTTCTTCGATGCGGCCCTGATGCAGGAACAGCACCTTGCTGGACACTTCGCGGGCGAAGGCCATTTCGTGGGTGACCAGCAGCATGGTGCAGCCTTCCTCGGCCAACTGGCGGATCACCCGCAGCACTTCGCCCACCCGTTCCGGGTCCAGCGCGGAGGTGGGTTCGTCGAACAGCATCACCGCCGGCCGGGTGGCCAGCGCGCGGGCAATGGCCACCCGCTGTTGCTGGCCGCCGGACAAGAAGGCCGGATAGGCCTGGCGCTTGTCCGCCATGCCCACTTTCTCCAGCAGCGCCTCGGCCAGCGCCACCGCTTCGGCGCGCGGCTGGCGCAAGACGCGTATCGGCACCTCGATCAGGTTTTCCAGCACAGTCATGTGCGGCCACAGGTTGAAGTTCTGGAACACCATGCCCAGCCGCGTGCGCAGCCGGTCCACCTGGCGCGGGTCGGCCGGCGCGCGCCGGCCGCGTTTGTCGGTGCGCAGGGCGATTTCCTCGCCGGCGATCAGCACCCGGCCGTCGTCCGGAACTTCCAGCAGGTTGAGACAGCGCAGCAGGGTGCTTTTGCCGGAGCCGCTGGCGCCGATCAGCGACACCACTTCGCCGGCGGAGGCGGCGAAGGAGACGCCGTCCAGCACGACTTGGCTGTCAAAGCGCTTGCGCAGGTTTTCCACCGCGACGATGGGCGCGGGGGGAGGGTGGATGGCGGGGGTGGGGTGATGCATGAATCTCTCCTCCTTGCGGCTGTGGCAGCCTGCTGTAGTTGTGAGCCGCACCTTGGTGCGACCGTGCTAGGAGTGGCAACATCCATGCCAGCGGGCCTGTTTTTTAATTGCATGAATTTAAAAGGGTTTTGCGCTTGCTCGCGGCGACAAAAACCGTCAATACTGCAACTATTCATAAAAACGCCAAATTTTTGGCACCCGTGCTTGAAGCAGCTAAGAACCTGTTTCCGATCTCGCGAGCTAAGGCGAGACAAGGCGAAAACGGCTGAGAAAGCGGAATGTACAGGTGGTACATGAGCATTTCGAAGTTGTTTTCAACGCCGTATCGCCGACGCGCAGCAGATCGGAAACAGGTTCTCAAGGGGAAGGGGGAGACATGGATGCAGACCTAAGCCAAGGCATTGCGCTGTTTGGCGATTTCTTCGACGCGATCGGCCTGTCGGTGGCCATCATCGACCAGGATGGACGCTACGCCTATTACAACCAGGAGTGCTCGCAGCTGGACGACTACACTGCCGAGCAGGCGCTGGGGACTTATCTGCTGGAGCTGTACCCGGAGCTGGACGAGAACAGCAGCACGCTGTTGCAGGCGCTGCGGCAGGGCTGCAGCTATCGCAATCATTACCAGCGTTACCGCAACCCCAGGGGCAAGGCGGTGCATCAGGTGCACACCACGCTGCCGCTGAAGCGCGCCGACGGCCGCATCGTCGGCGCGGTGGAGTTGTCCCGCGATCTGGCCGTGGTCAGCCCGCTGCATCAGGCGCTGGTGGACTTGCAGCAGGGCGTGGCGGAGGAGGGCGACGGCGGGCTGACCGGCATCATCACCGACGACGCGGCGATGAAGCAGCTGATCCATCAGGGCCGGCGGCTGGCCCGCGCCGACGTACAGGTGTTGATCCACGGCGAAACCGGCACCGGCAAGGAGTTGTTCGCCCGGCTGCTGCACCAGGAGGGGCCGCGCGCCGAGCGCCCCTTCGTGGTGCTCAATTGCGCGGCGCTGCCGGAGCCGCTGTTTGAAAGCACCTTGTTCGGCACCGTGCGCGGCGCCTTCACCGGGGCCGAGGACCGGCGCGGGGTGCTGGAATCCGCCCACGGCGGCACCCTGTTTCTGGACGAGATCAACTCGCTGCCGCTGTCCATCCAGGGCAAGCTGCTGCGCGCCTTGCAGGAGGGCACGTTCAGTCGGGTGGGTTCCGGCGCGGAGGTGCGCGTGGATGTGCGGGTGGTGGCCGCCAGCAACGAGTCGCCGCAGCGGATGCTGGACGAGCGCAAGATCCGGCCGGACCTGCTGTACCGGCTGAACGTGGGCAGCCTGGCGGTGCCGCCGCTGCGCGAGCGGCTGCGGGACATCCCGCTGCTGGCGCAGTCCTTTTTACGCAAGCACGGCAAGGTCACCGGCCACCGCGTGCAGCGCATCAGCCACGCGGTGATGGAGCGGATGCTGCGCTATCACTGGCCGGGCAATGTGCGCATGCTGGAGAACGTGCTGCTGCGCAGCCTGATCCTGTGCGAGGGTGGGGACGAACTGGACTTCCTGTTGTTGGAGGAGGAGGGCGAGGCGGCGCAGCGGCGCGCGGAAGAACGCCGGCCGCCGGCCGCGCCACCGCCGGACGCGGAGGGCACGCTGGAGCAGCGGATGGCGAGCTATGAGCGCCGGCTGTTGGTGGATTGCCTGGAGGGCTGCGCCAATCTGACCGAGGCGGCGCGCCGGCTGGGCCTGCCGCGCGCCACCTTGCAGTACAAATTGAAGAAGCACGGGATACAGCTGGCGCGCACGGTGCTGGGGTGAGCGGAGGCATGGCATGGCGCCCCTCGTAGCGGAGCAGCCGATAGAGAGCGAGAGCGCTTGGCTGTCGATCCAATAACTCCAGGGTTATTGACTGGCCTGTTGTAGAAGCTACAATAAGCTCTGGCCAATAGTCTGCTCAAAGTCTTGCGCGTAAGAGCGCGACAAGGTGACAACAAAAGCAGAATGTAGAAGTGCGACCTGAGCATTCTGAAGCTGTTCTTACCTCTCACCGTACCGTGTTCACGAAGCGCAGCAGATCGCAAACCGGTTCTCAGCGTAGGGGCGACGCCGTGACCAGCAAAGAAGTCATCAGCATGATAGAGGCCGACGGCTGGTATCTGGTTGCCGCCAAGGGCAGCCATCAACAGTTCAAACACCCGATCAAGACCGGCCGGGTGACGGTGCCTCACCCCAAGAAAGACATACCGATAGGCACGCTGAACAGCATCAAGAAACAAGCGGGTCTCAAGTAAGGAACCATTATGTACTACCCGATTGCAGTTGAACCCGGTGACGACCAACATGCCTATGGTGTCATCGTGCCGGATCTACCCGGCTGCTTCTCCGCCGGGGACACTCTGGATGAGGCCATCCGGAACGCCCGCGAAGCCATTGAGCTGCATCTGGAAGGGCTGGTGGAAGATTTGGACGTCATCCCTCTTGCCAGCAGCGCGCAGGCTCATGTCGGCAAACCCGAGTTTGTCGGCCATCTCTGGGCGCTGGTGGATGTGGACATCACCCGCTACCTGGGTAAAGCAACCAAAATCAACGTCACGTTGCCGGCCAACCTTCTGCACCGTATCGATGAATATGTCGCTTCCCACCCGGAATACGATAGCCGCAGCGGTTTCCTGGCCAAGACCGCGCTAGAAAAGCTGCTGTGCCGGCCGTAAAAGTGGTCAATTTTGCTGTTTGAGCATCGATGCGCAGCAGATCGCACTCAGTCTTTTAGGCCCGCTAACAAAACCACGCAGAGAAGCTGAGCCAAGGCGCGCCGACGCAGGCAGTACAAGTCGTACGACCAGGAGGCGCAACGTAGGATCAGGGGTTTTGTTAGCGGGCCTTAGTTACAAATCCAGCACCAGCGGCCCGCTTCCCGCCGCTCGCGACACGCAGATCATGATCCGTTCCCGCCGCTCCGCCTCGCTCAGGTATTGGTCGCGGTGCTCGGCGTCGCCGGCCAGCAGCCTGGTTTCGCAGCTGCCGCAATAACCTTCCCGGCATAGACAGCCCGGCCGCAGCGAGCTCTGCCGTTCTATCGCCGCCAGGATGGACTCGTTTGCGTCCACCCGCAGCCGCAGGCCTGAGCGGGCCAGTTCCACCTCGAAGCCGACGCTCTCCCCCGTGGCGTCCGCGCTGAAGCGCTCATAGTGCAGCCGGCCGGCGGGCCAGCGCCGCGCGCAGGCGTCCGCCGTCGCCGCGATCAGCCGTTCCGGCCCGCAGACGTACACCTGGCTGTCCGCCGGCGCGGCGGCGATTAGCGCGTCCAGGTCCAGCCGGTGGCCAGCCAGGCTCTCGTACAGGCGGATTCTGGCGTCGCCGCGCTCGCTTCGCTCGGCCAGCTCTGCGGCGAAGGCGGCGCCGGCGGCCTCGCGGAAGGCGTAGTGCAGCTGGTAGTTGGCGTCATCGCCCAGCGCCGCCATATGGGCGATGAAGGGAGTGATGCCGATGCCGCCGGCGATGAACAGCCGCGGGCCGGGCTCGGCGGCCAGCGGGAAGCGGTTGGCCGGCGCTTGCACCCGCAGGCGGCTGCCCGGCTGTAGCGCGTGCAGGTAGCGGGAGCCGCCGCGCGAGTCCGGCTCCTGCTTGACCGCGATGCGGTAGACCCCGCCGCCGGGGTCCAGCAGCGAGTAGGCCGCCGGCCGGCCCGGCGGCGGCATGTCCACCACGATGTGGCTGCCGGACGGGCAAGGCGGGGCCGGGCCGTCCAGCGGCCGCAGGGTGAAGGCCTTGATCCCGGCGGCCATTTCCTCGATGGCGCAGACTTCGGTGACGATGGCTGGCATGCGCGGCGCTCCGGTTCAGCCGCGGTAGGCGGCGGCCACCATCTGGTGGAAATAGGCGATGCCGTGTTCGCTGATGCCGCTGCGCTGGCTGTCGGCCATGATGCGGCCCTGGCCGCGGTAGCCGCGCGATTGCAGCCCGCGCTGCACGCTTTCCACCAGCCGCAGGTCCTCGGGGCGGAATTCGTCGCGCGCCCAGCTGACGAAGCGGCGCTGTTCCTCGTTCAAATCCTGATTGAGGAACAGGACTTCATAATGCTGGACGGTGACGCCAGCGGATTCCGGAAACTCGTAGATCACCGTCATCGCCGCGTCGCCGGGCACCACGTTGAACATCACGCCGGGCCACAGCCAGTAGCCGTTGAAGGCCTGGTTGGCGGCCTCGCCGTCAAAGGCGTAGCTGTTGCCGCTGGACTGGGCGGCGCCGCGCTGCAAGGTCCAGCGGCCGTGGAAGCTGTGGGTGTAGCCGTCGGTGGATACCGATTGCGAGAAGCTGGGGTGAGCCGGCGCGCAGTGGTAGCACTCCATGTAGTTGTCGACGATGACTTTCCAGTTGGCCGGCGTGGTGGTGACCACGCGCTCGGCCACTTTCAAGTCCGCCACTTGCGGGCACACTTGCATGAAGTGCTCTTGCAGGCCGGCGTATTCGACCTCGATGTCCGCCGCGTCCGGGTCCATGTTGACGAAGACGAAGCCGCAGTATTCGGCCACCCGCAGCGGGCTCAGATGGCTGCCGGCGCGGTCGAAGTCCGCCACCTGCTCGCAGTTGCGCGCGTGCGCCAGTTGGCCGTCCAGCTTGAAGGCCCAGGCGTGGTAGGGACAGGTGATCACATTCTTGGCCTGGCCGCTGCCGCTGAGCAACTCGTGGCCGCGATGCGGACAGACGTTGTAGAAGGCGCGTAGCGCGCCGTCGCGGTCGCGCAGCAGCAGGATGTTCTCGCCTATCACCCGGCGGGTGACGTAATCGTTGGGCCGGGCCAGTTCGCTACCGTGGCACAGGCATAGCCAGGATTTGGCGAAGATGCGCTCCTTCTCGTAGGCGAACACCTCGTCGGCGGTGTAGCAGCGCGCCGGCAGGGTGTGGGCGCGGTCGATGTCGCGGCAGAAATCGGCGGGCAGTTGCGGCGCGGCGGGCGGGAACGGGAGGATGGCGTGCTGTTGCATGGCGGGGCTCCTTCAAAGACCTGCGAGTGGGGGACGGCTGTCGATGATTTAACGGTGTGCCGGCGGCGGCGGAGCGGATGGCCGCGACGCTTACTTTTCATTGCGCGACAATTTGCATTGGCGCGAACTGGGCGCTCGCGCTTATGCTGGCCATGGAGCGGGCTGGTTTGCATGGGGAGCGCCGTGGTGGACGAATACCATTTTCTGTTGTTGCCGGAGTTTTCCTTCATTGGCTTCGCCGCCTTGATGGAGCCGTTTCGCATCGCCAACCGTTTTCAGCCCGGCGCCAGCCGCTGGCGGTTGCTGTCCGTGGACGGTCAGGCGGTGGCGGCCAGCAACGGCATCGCGCTGATGGTGGACGGCGCGCTGGCGGAGGCCGGGCCATGCACTTGTCTGTTCGTGGTCAGCAGCTTCCATCCGCTACGCCATTACACGCCGGAGCTGGGCGCGGCGTTGCGGCGGCTGGAGCGCCGGGGAGTGATGCTGGGGGCGATAGACACCGGCTGTTTCATCCTGGCCGAGGCCGGCCTGCTGCGCGGCGAGACGGTGACGCTGCATTGGGAGGCGATTCCAGCCTTCCGGGAACGCTATCCGCAGGTGACCGCCAGCCAGGAGCTGTTTCTGACCGAGCGACGGCCCACTTCCGCCGGCGCGGTGGCCGGGCTGGATCTGGCGCTGGCCTTGCTGGCGCGGCGTCATGGCCGCGAGCTGGCGCTGGCGGTGTCCGAGCAACTGGTGCAGGGCCAGATGCGCAGCCCGTCCGAGCACCAGCGCCTGCAAGTGGCCAGCCGCTATCAGGTGCACAACAAGAAGCTGGCGCAGGCGATACGGCTGATGGAGGAACAACTGGAGGAGCCGTGGCCGCCGGAGGAGCTGGCCGTGCGCTGCGGCGCCACCCGCCGCCAGCTGGAGCGCTTGTTCCGTGCCCATCTCAAGGCTTCGCCGGCGGAGTTCTACCGCGCGCTGAGGCTGGACCGCGCCCGCTGGCTGCTACGCCAGACCGAGCTGAGCGTGGTGGAGATCAGCGTGGCCTGCGGCTTTGAGTCGCCGTCCTATTTTTCCCGCGCCTATCGCAAGCGTTTTGACCGCAGTCCGAGGGAGGATCGCGAGGATCGCAGCGGCGCTTGAGAAGCTGTTCTAAGAACGTGTTTACGATCTCGCGAGCTAAGGCGAGACAAGGCGAAAACGGTTGAAGAAGCGGAATGTACAGGTGGTACATGAGCATTCTGAAAGCGTTTTCAACGCCGTATCGCCGACGCGCAGCAGATCGTAAACAGGTTCTAAGCGGTTTTCGCCTTGTCTCGCTCTTGCTCGCGAGACTTTGGAGCGGTCCGGAGCGGCGGGCATTGGCTGGCCGCAGACGGTATTATCGGGTACTGTTGAGGGTTTGGATTGGCGCGGGCGGCGCGCCTCCATAAAATGACAGGGCAAACCCCAAATAGCCCTACGCTGGAGAAACCCGAAAATGGCCATCATCCGTCAGGAAGACTTCGTGCAAAGCATTGCCGACGCCTTCCAGTTCATCAGCTATTACCACCCCAAAGACTATATCGACGCGCTGTACCAGGCGTATCTGAAGGAAGAGAGCCCGGCGGCCAAGGACGCCATGGCGCAGATTCTGATCAACAGCCGCATGTGCGCCGAAGGCAAGCGCCCGATCTGCCAGGATACCGGCATCGCCGTGGTGTTCCTGAAGGTGGGCATGAAGGTGCAGTGGGACGCCCAGTTGTCGGTGCAGGAAATGGTGAACGAAGGCGTGCGCCGCGCTTACCTGAACCCGGACAACAAGCTGCGCGCCTCGGTGCTGCTGGATCCGGCCGGCAAGCGCCAGAACAGCAAGGACAATACCCCGGCGGTGGTGCATTTCGAGATCGTCGAAGGCGACGGCGTGGAAGTGACCTGTGCGGCCAAGGGCGGCGGCTCGGAGAACAAATCCAAGTTCTACGCGCTGAATCCGTCCGACTCCATCGTGGACTGGGTGCTGAAGACCCTGCCCACCATGGGCGCAGGCTGGTGTCCGCCGGGCATCCTCGGCATCGGCATCGGCGGCACGCCGGAAAAGGCGATGCTGCTGGCCAAGGAAAGCCTGATGAGCCATGTGGACATCCAGGACCTGAAAGCCAAGGCCGACAGCGGCGCGGAACTGAGCCGTGTCGAGCAACTGCGCCTGGAGCTGTTTGAAAAGGTCAACGCGCTGGGCATCGGCGCCCAGGGCCTGGGCGGCCTGACCACGGTTTTGGACGTTAAGATTCTGGATTACCCCACCCACGCGGCCAGCCTGCCGGTGGCGATGATCCCCAACTGCGCGGCCACCCGTCACGTGCATTTCCACCTGGACGGCAGCGGCCCGGCCTCGCTGGAAGCGCCGCGCCTGGAAGACTGGCCGGACATCACCTACGACAACTCCAACGGCAAGCGCGTCAATCTGGACGCCATCACCCCGGAAGAGGTGCAAAGCTGGCAGCCGGGCGATGTGTTGCTGCTCAACGGCAAGATCCTCACCGGCCGCGACGCCGCGCACAAGCGCATGGTGGACATGCTGAACAAGGGCGAGAAGCTGCCGGTGGACTTCACCAACCGCTTCATCTACTACGTGGGCCCGGTTGACCCGGTGCGCGACGAAGTGGTGGGCCCAGCCGGCCCCACCACCGCCACCCGCATGGACAAGTTCACCCGTCAGATGCTGGAACAGACCGGTTTGCTGGGCATGATAGGCAAGGCCGAACGCGGTCCCACCGCGATCGAGGCGATCAAGGACAATAAGGCGGTCTATCTGATGGCCGTCGGCGGCTCCGCCTACCTGGTGTCCAAGGCGATCAAGGCCTCCAAGGTGGTGGCCTTTGAAGACCTGGGTATGGAAGCCATTTACGAGTTCGAGGTCAAGGACATGCCGGTGACGGTGGCGGTGGATTCCTGTGGATCCAGCGTGCACAACACCGGCCCGGCCGAGTGGCGCGTGAAGATAGGCAAGATTCCGGTGATCCCCGTCTGAGAACCTGCCTACGATCTGCTGCGCGTCGGCGATACGGCGTTGAAAACGACTTCGAAATGCTCATGTACCGTGTGTACACTCCGCTTTCTCAGCCGTTTTCGCCTTGTCTCGCCTTAGCTCGCGAGATCGTAAACACTTTCTGAGTGTTTTCTTGTGTTCAAAAGGTGGTTCGCGGTCTTGCGGCGCCTGCCAGCGCCGGGTTTGTTTAGACTTCGTCCGAGCGCAGCCGCTGTACGCCGGCGGCCAGCATCTGCGCCCAGGCGCTGCTCAGCGAGCCGTTCAGATTGATGCCGCGGCAGGCGTCGTCCACCACCGTGGTTTCCAGGCCGGCGGCGCGCGCGTCCAGCGCGCTCCAGGCC
>NZ_LDUR01000020.1:0-102166 GCF_001043705.1 Chromobacterium sp. LK11 | reverse complement strand
TAAACGCCAGGCGGCATCGCCGTTGTCTGTTTATTTTTTAGGTTTTGCGGCCTTGCTTGCCGCCGGCTTGTCCGCAGGACTTTCCGGCGCTTTCGCCTGTTTCTCCGGCGCGATCTCGGTCAGCAACTGCTCCAGCAGCTTGCTGCGCGAGGCGATGTGGTGGTCGAAACGCCAGTCTTTCAGCAGGTCGATGGCGACGTCGAAATAACGCATGTCGATGTCGTAGAGCAGGCTGAGGTCGAAGGAGCGGCCCATTTCCAAGGCGGTCGCCAATTCCTTGAGCACCTGCATCTGCTGCGGGTCGTGTCCTTCTTCTATGAAACGGCGGATTTTCTTGGCGGCATTCATGGGGGAGGCTCCCTTGTTGGCAATGCGCCTATCTTAGCCAATGTCGCCGGGGCTGTAACTTGCATTGGCGCAAAGTAGAGTCGTTCCGCCGCCTTCCTCCCCTTTGGCCCCTAGCTCCTCTCTCGAATACCACCCAAAAGAACTATCTCGATTAGATCGTTTTTCTTTGCTCTTGCCCACGTCTGGAGAATGGGTTTCCCGGCGCGCGGGCAGTAAGGTGTGAGTATGGAGTTGGACTGGCCGGCCGCCTGGCCGCAGAGGGAGGAAAGATGACATCCGCGGCGTATAAGCAGTACTCGGTGCTGGCCGTCAGCACTTTTGCTTTCACCGTCTGTTTCATGGTGTGGATGATGATGGGCGTGGTGGGCATTCCGGTGAAGCAGCAACTGGGTCTGAACGAGACCGAGTTCGGCATTCTGGTGGCGATGCCGGTCTTGTCCGGCTCGTTGGTGCGAGTGCCGCTGGGCATCTGGACCGACCGCTACGGCGGCCGCATTGTCTTGTTCTTCCTGATGCTGAGCGCGGTGCTGCCGATTTATCTGATGGAGTACGCCTCCCAATACTGGCATTTCCTGCTGATCGGCCTGTTCATCGGCTTGGCCGGCGGCAGTTTTTCGGTGGGCACGCCCTATGTGGCGCGCTGGTTCGACGCGCGGCATCAGGGGATGGCGATGGGGGTGTTCGGGGCGGGCAACTCCGGCGCGGCGGTGAACAAATTCGTGGCGCCGGCCTTGATCGCGCTAGGCGGCTGGACGCTGGTGCCCCAGGTTTACGCCGGGGTGATGCTGGCCACGGCGCTGCTGTTCTGGTTTTGCAGCCATCACAATCCGGCGCATTTGAGCGGCGGCGGTCAGCGTTTCATCGATCAACTGAGGGTGATGCGCGATCCTCGGGTTTGGCGCTACTCGCAGTATTACTCGGTGGTGTTTGGCGGCTACGTGGGCTTGTCCTTGTGGCTGACCAAGTATTTTGTCGGCGAGTACGGCTTTGATATGAAAACCGCCGCTTTTCTCGCCGCCTGTTTTTCCTTGCCCGGCGGCGTATTGCGCGCGATCGGCGGCTGGATGTCGGACCGTTTCGGCGCGTATCGCACCACGTGGTGGGTGATGTGGGTGCTATGGGTTTGCTTCTTCATTCTGTCTTATCCGCAAACCGAGATGGTGGTGGCCACCGTCAAGGGGCCGTGGAGCCTGCATATCGGTTTGAACTCGGTGTTGTTCACCATGGTTTTGTTCATCGCCGGCGTGGCGATGGCGGTGGGCAAGGCTTCGGTGTTCAAGTTCATCGCCAATGATTTTCCCGACAACATCGGCGCGGTGTCCGGCGTGGTGGGTTTGGCCGGCGGCCTGGCGGGCTTTGTGTTGCCGATTCTGTTCGGCGCGCTGGTGGACCTGGCCGGGGTGCGTTCCAGTTGCTTCATGCTGCTGTACGGCACGGTTTGCGTCAGCCTGGTCTGGATGCATTACTCGTTCAAGCCGGTGGCCGAGCAGCGTTTGCGCCTGGCGGCTGCCGCCAGCCGTTGAGTTTGAGTTGCATGGCGGCGCGTTTAAGCGCCGCCGTTAAAAGATTGTCAAATAGCGCCGGTCCGGCCATGACCCGGGCCGACGGGGAGGATTGAGTCATGTCTTATGTCATCAAACGGTGGGAGCCGGAAAGCGCCGAGTTCTGGCAGCGGGAAGGCCAGAGCATTGCGCGGCGCAATTTGTGGATTTCGATTCCGTGTCTGACGCTGGCTTTCGTCATTTCGGTATTGTGGAGCGTGGTAACGCTGAACCTGCCGAACGCGGGCTTTAATTACACCAAGGATCAGCTGTTTTTGCTGACGGCCTTGCCCGCGCTGTCCGGCGCGACCTTGCGCATTTTTTACTCCTTCATGCCGTCGATTGTCGGCGGTCGCAAATGGACCACCTTGTCCACCGCCTCGTTGTTGATCCCGGCTTTGTGGTTGGGCTTTGCGGTGCAGGATCCGACGACGTCCTATCCGGTGATGCTGGCGATCGCCTTGCTTTGCGGCCTGGGCAGCGGCAATTTCGCCAGCTCGATGGCCAATATCGCTTACTTTTTCCCCAAGGCGCAGAAGGGCGCGGCCAACGGCTTGAACGCCGGCTTCGGCAACCTTGGGGTGTCCTTGGCCCAGTTCGTGATTCCGCTGGTGGTGACCGGCGGCATGTTCGGCGCCTTTGGCGGCGATGCGCAACATTATGTTAAAGACGGGGTGGAGAAGAGCCTGTGGCTGCAGAACGCCGGCTTTGTCTGGGTGCCCTTCATTATTGTGGCCACGGCGGCGGCCTGGTTCGGCATGAACGACTTGGCGGACGCCAAGGCTTCCTTCACCGAGCAGGCGGTGATTTTCCGTCGCAAGCATAATTGGCTGATGTGCTGGCTCTACATCGGCACTTTCGGCAGCTTCATCGGTTTTGCCGGCGCTTTCGCCTTGTTGACCAAGACCCAGTTCCCGGATGTGCCGGTGGCCAAGTTCGCTTTTATCGGCCCCCTGCTTGGCGCGCTGGTGCGCCCGATCGGCGGCGTGATTTCCGACAAGCTCGGCGGCGCGCGGGTGACTTTGTGGGTGTTCGCGGTGATGGCTCTGGCGGTGGTGGGGGTGCTGCACTTCCTGCCGGCGCATGACGCGGCCGGACAATTGAGCGGCGGCAGCTTTGCCGGTTTCTTCGCGATGTTCCTGCTGCTGTTCACCATGGCCGGCGTGGGCAATGGTTCGACTTATCGGATGATTCCGACCATCTTCACCACGGGGCGGCTGCGCGCGGCGGCCGGCCGCGGCGAAGAGGCGCGCAAGCAGGCCGAGGCGGACGGGGTCAAGGAATCGGCCGCGGCAGGCGGCTTCATCAGTGCCATCGGCGCCTATGGCGGCTATTTCATTCCGCAGAGCTTCGGCGCCTCGATGAAGGCGACCGGCGGCGCGGAGCCGGCCTTGCTGTGCTTCATCGTGTTTTATCTCAGCTGCATCGCCTTGTGCTGGTGGTTCTATGCGCGGAAGAATGCGGAAGTGAGTTGCTGATCCGCTGAAGACGGGTAGGCAAAAGGAGCGGCGGGGCGTCAAGGCGACGCGCCGCCGCTTTGTTCTTCATCAGGCGTTCAGGGCAGTTTGACGATGTAGTTGGGGCCGCCTTCCCGCGCTTTTTGCAGCGCTTCGTTCAAGCGCTCCAGCATGGGTTTGGGCGTGTTCTCGCTGCCGCGCAGAGCGCTGAGTCCGACGCAGGCGGCCGCCTTGCGCTCTTCTCCCTGGTAGACGAAGCTCAGCTGGCGCAGCGATTTGATCAGCCGGCGCGCCAGTTCGTTGGCGCCGCTGACCCCGGTATTGGGCAGCAGAATGATGAAGGCGTCGTCTTCGCGCTGGGCCACCAGGTCGCTGTCGCGCGTGCTTTGCAGGCACAGGCTGCCGGCCAGGCGCAGCAAGTGGCGGTGCGCCGAGCCTTCGTCAAGTTCCGGCATCGGCTCGGGCACGTTCATCAGGCTGAGGATCAGGCCGGAGACGGCGCCGCCGTAGCGGCGCGCGCGGCCGGTTTCGGCATGGGCGGCTGACAGCAGGCGGTGCATGCCGGCCACGCCGGTCAGCTTGTCGTCGTCGGTGAGCTTGTCTTCGGCGCGCAGGCTTTTCATCAGGCTGATCGAGCGCTCCACCAAGTTGCGCTCAAAATCCAGCAGCTGGCTCATCACCTTGGTTTCCGTACGGTCGCTGAAGCTGTAGACCAGCATGAGCGCGCCCTCCAGCTCCACCTCGCGCAGCGACATCTGCACCTCGAAGCGGCGCCCGCCGCTGGCTTGCAAGGTCAGCGAACGGTTGTAGATCATGCTGGTGCGGCGCAGTTCGCCGGCCAGCAGTTCGCCGTCGGCGGGGTCGGGCAGGAAGCGGGAGAAGGGTTGGCCGATCAGGTCGCCGTGCGGGGTGGCCAGCAGAATGGCGGCCAGCTGATTGGCGCTGACGATCTGGCCGTCGGCGGGAAGCGCGATGATCAAGGCGCCCTGTACGGTGTCGATCAGCGATTGAAAGGCTTGCAGTATCGCCATAGGGCTCTCCGTAAGTCGCGTGAGGCCGGCGAGTTCGCTCCTGGCGTGGCCAGGCGCGTAGCAGTGAGGCCGCTGGTCTTAAATGCGGCTGACAAAAACGCCGGGCGCCGCCTTGCTTCGGCTCGCCGTCTTGTCCGCGGCGCGCCTTGCCTTGGGCGTGAGGCTGATTTTTGTCCGCCGCTCTAAGTGTATTCCCTGAGTACAGATATTTCATGCCCAACTTGTTTGGAGGCGTTTGGCTCGCTCATCTTTGCCGGGAAATGGCTGCGCCTCCGCCGGAAATCAGAATTAATTGCCTGTGTACGCTGGAAATCGCCATCAATCATGGTAAATTCGTGTTTGTACGCAAAATACACTAGCGAGAACCGTAGCCCGTCGCCACCCCTGACGCGGCTTTCGGCCCGCCCACACGGCGGTTTTCTCTCCCTTGCCCGGCATGCCGGGTCCCTTCCGTTCGTTCCCGGGCTTCATGATCTGGCCTGGCGCGGGCCGCGCCTTGTCGGCGCAAAAACAGCACCTTTGCCGCTGCGGCGATCGCGTTTGGGCGCGGGCGTCGGTTTCGGCGATTCAAAAACAAATATTCGGACAAAGAAGCAGACTGCATCATGGCAAGATCACAATGGGGCTCGCGCCTCGGTTTCATCCTCGCCGCCGCCGGCTCGGCCATCGGGCTGGGGGCAATCTGGAAATTTCCCTATGTCGCCGCCACCAATGGCGGCGGCGCCTTCCTGTTCATTTATCTCGGCATTTGCCTGACGCTGGGCCTGGCGCTGATGCTGGCCGAAATGGCGCTGGGCCGCGCGTCCAAGGCCGGCGCCGTCGGCGCCTTCCGGCAACTGGCCGGCGGCGGCTGGCCCGTCATCGGCTATATGAGCGTCTTGGTGTGTTTTCTGATCCTGTCCTTCTATAGCGTGGTGGGCGGCTGGACCATCGCCTACATCGTCAAGGCGCTGGGCGGAGGGATCATGACCTCGGACGCCAAGACTCTGGGCGCCATCTTCAGCGGCTTCATCAGCGATCCGCTGGAGCCCATCGCTTATCACGCCGGCTTCGCCTTGCTGACGGTGTGGGTGGTGGCCGGCGGCGTGCAGAAGGGCATCGAGAACCTGTCGAAATTCCTGATGCCGGCCTTGTTCGTGCTGATGCTGGTGCTGATCGCCCGCGGCCTGACCCTGCCCGGCGCTTGGGAAGGCGTGAAGTATTTCGTGGCCCCGGACTTCTCCAAGGTCAGCAGCGCGATGCTGGTGGACGCGCTGGGCTTGGCCTTCTTCTCGCTGTCGCTGGGCCTGGGCATCATGATCACTTACGGCTCTTACGTCAGCAAGGAATCCAATCTGCTGGGCTCTGCCCTCTGGGTGATCGCGCTGACGGTGGCCACTTGCTTCCTGGCTGGATTGATGGTGTTGCCGGCGGTGTTCGCCTTCGGCTTCGATCCGTCGGCCGGCCCGGGCCTGACCTTCATCACCATGCCGGCGGTGTTCGCCCATCTGCCGCTGGGGCAGCTGTTCGCGGTGATGTTCTTCTGCCTGCTGCTGCTGGCGGCGTTGACGTCTTCGGTGTCCCTGCTGGAGGTGGTGACCAGCTTCGCTATGGACGAGTTCGGTCTCAAGCGCACCCAGTCCGCCTGGGCGATGACGCTGGGCATTTTCCTGCTGGGCATCCCGGCGTCGCTGTCGCTGGGCGTGTGGAGCGAGTACCAGCTGTTCGGCATGAGCTTTTTCGACTTGCTGGATTATCTGACTTCCAAGCTGCTGATGCCGGTAGGCGAACTGCTGCTGGCCCTGTTCGTCGGCTGGAAAGCCTGGCCGGTGGTGCGCCGCGAACTGAGCGGCGACGGCGCCGGACGCGGCATGCGTCTGATGCGAGGTTTTTGCATGGCGATGGCGCCGGCCTTGATAGGCTGGATCATGATCGCCAGCTTGCGCGCGGCCTGATCGCCTCCTCCTCTTCTCAACCCGCCGCCTTTCGCGGCGGGTTTTTCTTTGCGCGCGGGTTTCCTCGGCGCCAGCCTCATGCCGCTGTGTTCGCCTTGTTCAGCCATTGCCTATAGTTAGAGCGGTTGGACCGCCGCGCAAGGCACTGCGCTCCGGCGGTTCTTGATCCACGGCTTGCAAACAGGATACCCGATGCACTTCCGTCTGAAGCTGGTGCACAAGCTGGCCTTGTTGATCGCTCCGCTGGTGCTGCTCTTGTTGTGCGGAGCGCTGTGGTTTGCCTTTACGCAGTGGCGGACGGTCCAGGCTTTGCAGCGCGATCAGGCCCTGGTGGACGATGTGCAGCAAGTGGGCGAGCTGATTCACGCGCTGCAGATCGAGCGCGGGCTGAGCAACCGTTATCTGAACGAGCATAAGCCGATGCCGGCAGCCCTGCCGCGGCAAAAAGCGCTGGCCGACGCGTTGTTGATCCGCTTGCGTCGGCAACCCGCAGACGAACTATCGCGCAAGGCGAGCTTGTTTCTCTCTCAGCAGCTGCCGGCGGCGGAACTGCTCGCCACCTTGCGCCGCGACGTGGCGCAGCGCCATATTTCGCCGTTGCCGGCGTTTGAGCGCTACACCGAAATCATCGAGCGGCTCTCCAAGATCATCACCCTGTTCTATTCGCAAAGCGAGGATGTGCGCGCCTTGGTGCAGCAATGGGCCGCCTTGCATTGCCAGACGGAGTACACCGGCCGCGCGCGCGGCCTGATCGGCGGGGTGCTGGCGGTGGGCAGTTTCAATATCAACGAATTCCGCCTGGCCAGCGGCATGGTGTCGCAGGAGGCCTTGTGCCGCAGCCTGTACCGGCAGAACGACGGCGACGAGCGCTTGCTGGCCCAGGCGATGGACGCGAGCGGCGCGTACGAAGCGCTGCGCGACGCGGTATTGGCGCGCGGACCCGGCGCGATGCAGAGCTTGCCGAGCGAGGAGTGGTTCGCGGTGGCGAGCCGGCGCATCGACGCCTTGCTGGAAGTGCAGAACGCGGTGCTGGCCCGGATTCACGACGCGTTGGCGCAGCAGCAGTCGGCCGCGCGCTGGCAAAGCTGGCTGGCGCTGGCGGTGCTGGCCGGGGTGTTGCTGCCCATCGCCGCGGCCTTGCTGCTGGCGCGCAGCATACTGCGAACCTTGGGCGCGGAGCCGGACGAGGTGGCGCAGGGCATGCGCGAGCTGGCCGGCGGTCAACTGGATTTCCGGCTGCGGCTGGCCTCGTCGGACGAGGACAGCCTGGCCGCGCACATCCGCCAGATGGGGCGAAAGCTGAGCGGGGTGATCGGGCAAGTGCAGCAGGACGCGGACGCGGTGGCCAACGCCGCTTTGCAATTGAACAGCGCCTCGCAGGGTTTGTCCGACAGCGCCTGCCGCACTTCCTCCGATATCGAGCAGACCAGCCACGCGGTGGACGAGATCGCCGGCCAGATGTTCGCGATGGCCCGCGACGCCAGCCGCAGCGGCGACGTGGCCAGCGAGGCCGCGCGCCAGGCGGAGGAGGGGCGCCGGGTGGTCGGCGAAACCATAGAGGCGATGCATGTGATCGCCCAGCGCACCGACATCATCGACGACATCGCCTATCAAACCAATTTGCTGGCGCTCAACGCCGCCATCGAGGCGGCGCGCGCCGGCGAACTGGGCAAGGGTTTCGCCGTGGTGGCGGACGAGGTGCGCAAGCTGGCGATGCGCAGCCAGACCGCGGCCAAGGAGATAGGCCAGGTGGCGGCGGGCAGCGTGCGTCTGGCGGAGGAGGCGGGCAAGAGCCTGAGCGCCATTGTCGAGTCCAGCCAGCAAACCCGGCAACTGGTGCGGGACATTTCCAAGGAGGCCGTGGCCCAAGCGCAGCACGTGGGCGGCATCAACCAGGTGATGCAGGGCCTGAGCCAGCTGTCCCAGGGCAACGCCGCCGCCAGCGAGCAATTGTCGGCGGCGGCGCAGGAAGTGTCGCAGCGCGCCGGCAGCCTGCGCCGGCAGATGGCCTATTTCCGCCGGCCAACGGACGTTTAACGCACTTCGCGCATATCGTCGCGCTGGACGCGCAGCCGCACCGGCGCGCCGTCGGCCAGCAAGTCCGCCGGATTGCGGTTCAGCCGGTCCACCTGCAGCAGCGCGCCGGCGCTTTCCACCTGGTAGCGGACGACGTTGCCCAGCAGTTGGCGTTGCCTCACCACCGCCGGCAGGCTGTCCGTTTCCGCGCTGTCGCCGGGCAGCAACTGAATGGACTCGGGGCGGATCGCCAGATGGCCCTGGATCTCCAGGCCGAACAGCGCCCGGCTGTCGCCGGCGGATAGCAGATTGTAGTTGCCCATGAAGCGGGCGACGAACTCGGTGGCCGGCTGGGTGTAGATGGTTTCGGCGGCGCCCTCCTGCTCCACCTTGCCCTGGTTCATCACGAAGATGCGGTCCGACAGGGTCAGCGCTTCCTCCTGGTCATGGGTCACGAAAACGGTGGTCAGCCCCAGCCTGCGCTGAATGTCGCGAATCTGCTCGCGCAGATTCTTGCGGATGCGCGCGTCCAGCGCCGACAGCGGTTCGTCCAGCAGCAGGATGCGCGGCTCCACCACCAGCGCGCGCGCCAGCGCCACCCGCTGGCGTTGGCCGCCGGAAAGCTGATGCGGGTAGTGATCTTCCTTGCCGGACAGCTCCACCAAGGCCAGCGCGTCCGCCACCTTGCGGCGGATGTCGGCGGCGGAGCGCTTTTGCATCTTCAGGCCGAAGGCGATGTTCTCGCCGGCGCTCATATTGGGAAACAGCGCATAGCTTTGAAACACCATGCCGATGCCGCGCTTTTGCGGCGCGCAAGCGGTGATGTCCTCGTCCTGCAGGCGGATGGCGCCGCCGCTGGGCGTTTCGAAGCCGGCGATCATGCGCAGCACCGTGGTCTTGCCACAGCCGGACGGGCCCAGGAAGGTGACGAACTCGCCGGCTTCCACCCGCATATTGAAGTCGTGCACCACCGTGTGCTGACCGTAGCGCTTGTTGAGATGCCGGATATCCAGGTATGCCATTATGGGTTCTCTCTTATTCGGCGGCCGTCGCCTCGCGCAGCGCGCGGCGGTGACGGCCGGCCACCTGCAGCAGGCCCATGGCCGCCCAGGTGATCAAAAAGGCGATGATGGCCAGCGCCGCCGGCTCGTAAGCGCGGTTGGCGCCGATCAACTGTAGATAAGGTCCGAAGGCCGGCCGCGCCAGCAGGCTGGCCATGGTGAATTCGCCGATGACGATGGCGAAGGTCAGAAACGCGCCGGACAACAGCGCGGACTGGATATTGGGGAAGATCACTCGCAGCAGGATCACTCGCCAGCCGCCGCCCAGGCTTTGCGCCGCCTCGGCCAGCGAGCGCACGTCGATGGCGGACAGGCCGGCGTCGATGGAACGGTACAGATAGGGCAGCGCCAGCGTCACATAGCTGCAGACCAGCAAGAGATCGGTGCCGCGCTCGCTGCCGGTCAAGGGCAGCCAGGCGTCGCTGCCGAACAGGCGCAGATAGCCGAACACGATGACGATGGCCGGAATCACCAGCGGCAGCAGGGTGATGAACTCCACCAGCGGGCGCAGCCGCGGCAGCTTGAGCTGGATCCAGAACGCGGTGGGCGCCACCAGCAGGATGCCGATGACGATGGTGAACAGGGCCATCAGCGCGGAATAGGCGAAGCTTTGCTGAAAGCCGGGATCCTGCAGCACCAGCTTGTAGGCTTCCAGGCTGTAGCCCTCGCGCAGCATCTTCAGGCTGAATTCGAAGGTGGCCAACAGCGGCAGCAGGAAGTACAGGCCGCCGGCGACGACGGCGATCCAGGCGCCCAGCCGCGACGACGGTCTGTGAACGGGCTGGTGTTTCATGTCCGGCTCCTTTCCGCGCGGCCGCGCAGCCAGATATAGGCGGCGTTGGACAGGCCGGTGACCACGATCATGCCCAGCGCCAGCGCGTAGCCCAGGTTCTGGTCGTGCAGCACGTCGCCGCGGATTTGCGCGTAAAGCAGGATGGTGACGATGTTGAGCGAACTGCCGGTCAGCGCGTAGGCGGTGGCCACCGCGCCGAAGGCGTTGGCGAACAGCAGCAGCGCCGCGCCCAGGATGCTGGGCCACAGCACCGGCAGCGCGATGCGGCTCCAGTAGGCGAAGGCGGAACCGCCCAGGCTGTCGCAGGCCTCGCGCCATTCGGTCTTGAGGCCGTCTATGGCCGGGCTGACGATCAGCACCATCAGCGGAATCTGGAAGTACAGATAAGTCAGGGTCAGGCCGCTGAAGCTGAGGATGCTGAAACCGCCGGCGTAGAGGTCGAAATCCAGATAGCGGCGAAGCAGCACCGTCACCAGGCCCATGCGGCCCAGCGTGGCCAGGAAGGCGAAGGCCAGCGGCACGCCAGCGAAGTTGGACGCCACGCCGGAAAAGGTGGCCAGCGTCGGGCGGATCCAGCCCGGCAGCCGACCGCGGATCGCGGCCAGGGCCAGCAAGAGGCCGAAGGCCGCGCCCAGCAGCGCCGAAGCCGCGCTGATCTGCAGGCTGATCTTGTAGGCGTCGAGAATCGCCGGCTCGAACAGCCGCGCGATATTGTTCAGCGTGAAATGGCCGTCGGCGTCCTGAAAGGCGCCCAGCAGCAAGCGGGCGGTGGGCAGCAGCAGGAACAGCAGCGCGAACAGGAAGAACGGCGCCACGCCCAGCCAGGACAGCGAGACGAAGCCGCCGCCGGAGCGGCGCGGCGACGCCGGGCCGGAGCGGCCGGAGAGGGAGTCGGAAGATGCGGACATGAGGGCGTGTTTCCAAAGAGAACCCGCGCGCGGCGAAGCCGCCGCGCGCCAAGGGAGAGAAGCCGGTTTACTTCACATTGCTGCCGACTACGCCGTCCCACTGCTTGGTGATCACCGCCTTGTACGCCTCTTGCTGCTCCAGCGTCGGGAACAAGGCCTTCTTATAGGCGGCGGCGTCCGGCATCCGGCTTAGCAAGTCCTGCGGGATTTTCTTGCGCGCGGCCAGATCGTTGAAGCGGGTGGGGTGGCAATAGCCCTTGAGCCAGGCCAGCTGGCCCTCGTCGGAGAACAGGTATTCCTGCCACAGCTTGGCGGCGTTGGGGTGCGGCGCGTAGGCGCTGATGCCCTGGGCGTAAACGCCGGCCACCACGCCGCTCTTGGGCACCACCACCTCCACCTTGGGGTTGCCCTTCAGGGTGTCGCGGTCGGCCAAGGCGTTGTAGTCCCAGCGGATCACGATGGGAGTGCTGCCCTGGGCCAGCGAGGCCGCCTTGCCGATCACCGGCACGAAGTTGCCGCTCTTGTTCAGTTGGGCGAAGAATTTGAGGCCGGCGTCGGCGGCCTTGGCCACATTGCCCTTGGACTGGGACAGGCCGGCGGCGAACACGCCCTGGATCGCCTGGTTGGCGGCGCGCGGGTCGCCGGCCAGCGCCACCGCGTTCTTGTATTCCGGCTTCAGCAGGTCGCTCCAGTCGGTGGGCGTTTTGCTGACCAGATCCTTGTTCACCTCAAACGCCAGCACGCCGTAGTAATCGCCGTACCAATAGCCGTCCTTGTCCTTGACGCTGTCCGGAATGGTTTTCCAGTTGGACACCTTGTAGGGTTGCAGCAGGCCGGCGGCCTTGGCTTGCGGGCCGAAGGACAGGCCTACGTCGATCACGTCCGGCGCCTGCGGGCCCTTATTGCTCTTGTTGGCCTTGATCGCCTCCAGTTCGTCGGCGGAGCCGGCGTCCGGATTCAGCTCGTTAACCTTGATGCCGTATTTGGCCTTGAAGCCGGCGATCACGCCGCCGTAGCCGCACCAGTCGTGAGGCAGGGCGATCACGTTCAGCTCGCCTTCCTTCTTGGCGGCCTGGATCAGCGCGTTCAGGTTGTCGGCGAAAGCGGTGTTGGCCAGCAGGGCCAGCGCGCCCAGCACGGCGCAGCGCAACGGTGTATTCATGGCATCCATCCCTTTGGACTAGGTCAAATAAAAGCGATGCTGATGGTATTCCGCGGAGATGACATTCCGGTTTACGTCGCATGGCAATTTGATTGCGGATCGGTGACGAATCGTCGCGACGCGGCGCCTCCGCGCGGCGGACGCTTCATTTCCTTGTCATTTTTGCTTGGTAAAAAGCCGGCGGAGACCTGATAGCTGGACTAGTCCTGATGACTGAACCGAAACCGCTTTCCCAGGCCGCGCGCATCCGCGCCGCCTTATTGCAGCAAATCGACGGCGGCCTGCTGCGGCCGGGCGGCCGGCTGCCGTCGGAGCGCGCGCTGGCCGAGTTGTTCGCCACCACCCGCATCACCCTGAAGGAAGCGCTGGGCGTGCTGGAGGCCGAAGGGCGGGTGTACCGCGAAGAACGGCGCGGCTGGTTCGTCGCCTTTCCCAGGCTGGAGTACGCGCCGCTCCACTGCAACCATTTCCAGCGCATGGCCGACGCCCAGCAACGCACGGCGGAAACCCGGCTTTTGGGCGTGGAGACCGTGCTGGCTTCGCCCGAGCTGTGCCGGGCGCTGGAAGTGCCGCCCTTGAGCTCCTTGTGGAAAATTCGCCGCCAGCGCAGCCTGGACGGACGGGTGGCGCTGTACGTGGAGCACTTTCTGCGCCCGGAGCGCTTCCCGGACATCCAGGGGCAGGACCTGAGCCGGTCGCTGACCGAGCTGTATCGCCGCCGCTACGGCATCGAGTACGCGGCCGCGGTTTTCGACATTTTGCCGGCGGCGGCCCAGGGCCGGGTGGCGCAGGCGCTGATGCTGGCCGAGGGCAGCCCCATCTTGCTGGTCCGCCGGGTGAATCGCGACGCCGCCGGCGCGACGCTGGACTGCGATTACGAGTACTGGCGACACGACGCGGTGCGTTTGCGCGTGGACAGTCCTGCCGCGGCGGCGGCGAATTGAGCTACCATCGCGGCATTGGACACTGTTTGCAGGAGATCGCATGAGCCGCGTTTTAGTGTTGTACACCGGTGGCACCATAGGCATGACCGAAACCCCGGACGGCCTGGCGCCGTCGCCGGGCTTGCTGCCCGGCCTGCTGGAGCGCTTCCGCCGCCCCGGCCTGGATTTCGACGTGGTCGAATTCGAAGAGTTGATCGACTCCTCCGCCATCGAGCCGCGTCACTGGAACCGCATCATCGCCGCGCTGGCCGAGCGCTACGGCGACTACGACGGCTTCGTCGTCATCCACGGCACCGACACCATGGCCTATACCGCCGGCGTGCTGGCCTTCGCCTTGCGCGGTCTGGCCAAGCCGGTGGTGCTGACCGGCGCGCAATTGCCGTTGCTGCATCCGCGCTCCGACGGCTGGAACAATGTCGCCGACGCCCTGGAGGCCGCCTGCCAGCCGGAGCTGCGCGAAGTCGTCATCGCCTTCGACCGCCTGCTGCTGCGCGGCAGCCGCGCGCGCAAGCTGGACGTCGAGCAGTTCGCCGGTTTCGGCTCGCCCAACGCCGAGCCGCTGGCCCGTTTCGCCATTCACCCGCATTGGAACCAGGCCGCCTGGCTGCCGGCGCAAGGAGAATTTCAGCCGAAGGCGCTGCGCGAAGACCTGAATATCGCCTGCCTGTTTCTGAGCCCGGGGCAGGGCGCGGCGCTGGCCGGCCGCCTGATGGCGGACCCGATGCTGGACGCGGCGGTGCTGATGAGCTACGGCAGCGGCAACGCGCCGGCCGATCCGGCGCTGCTGGCCGGCGTGAAGGCCTTGACCGCGCGCGGCGGCGCGGTGCTCAACATCACCCAGGCGCCGCGGGGCGCGGTGGAGGTGGGCGCTTACGCCGCCAGCCAGCCGCTGGCGCGCGCCGGCGCGGTGGCCGGGGCGGACCTGACGCCGGAAGCGGCGCTGGCCAAGCTGCACGTGTTGCTGTCCGCCGGCCTGAGCGGCCCGCAACTGGCGGCGCAGTTGGCCCGGCCCTTGCGCGGTGAGATGAGCGCGCATTAAGACACTATGCGTCACCCAGGCTGCTCATTTTTTGAGCGGCCTTTTTTTGTGCCGATTTTTCATGGCCTTGCCGTGCTTGTCCACAGCTCGCCCACACGGCTTTACACCTTGGATGTGGGCAAACGGAAAAGTGGACGCCGTGGCGGCGGAACGGCGATGGAGGGCGTCTCGGCATGCCGTTGTCTTGATTCGGCGCGGATTTTCGCTCAAAAAATAAGCGGATGAAAATGCGCTTGACGGAACAAGGACTTGGCGTGTTTATCCACAATTGTCCCACATGGCTTTTCACGCTGGATGTGGGTAAACCACGAGCTTGCTTATTTTTTGAGCGAAACAATCAAATCCATTTTGCGGCAAGGGCTTAGCCGTCTTGTCCACAGCTGACGCACAGGGCTGTCCCCCTGACTTGTTGAGAACAGCGGCCCGACTGTTGATAGCGCGGCAAGCGGCGTATAATTGAACGCTTTTCCGCAATTCGAGAGCAGCAGGATGTCAGAGGGCGCGACGCGGCCGTTGAAGATCGCCATCGTGGGGCCGGAGTCCTGCGGCAAAACCACGCTGGCGCGCGCGCTGGCGGCGGCGCTGAACGCGGCCGGCATTGCCGCCGCCTGGGTGCCGGAATACGCGCGCGACTATTTCGCCGAGCGGCCGTACCGTTCCACGCCGGAAATCATCGAGGAAGTGGCGCGCGGACAGTTGGCGGCGGAACAGTCCTTGGCCGGCGACGTCCAAGTCTTGTTGTGCGACACCACCGCGCTGAATTGCAAGATCTGGAGCGAGGTGGCGCACGGGCATTGCAGTCCCGGCCTGCTGGATTTGTACCGACCCGGCGATTACGCGCTGACCCTGCTGGCCGAGCCGGACATCCCCTGGGAGCCGGACCCGCTGCGCAGCCATCCTACCCAGCGCGACTGGCTGTTCGGCCTCTACCGGCAGGCGCTGGAGGAGGCTGGCATTGCCGCGACGCGGGTGGGCGGCGCGCACGAGCGGCGCATGGCCCTGGCCTGGGCGGCGCTGGCGGCGATCTGGCCGGGCGAGCTGCCTAAATTTTGAGCGGAAAGAATAAAGCGCTGGAAATTCAGCAAATTGCCGCAATTATCCACAACAGGCCCACAAGCTTGTCCTGCCGCGGCGTGGATAGTTGTCGGCGATAGATTAAAAAATAAGCGACAGTAAAAAGGCGTGAAAAAAGAAGGCGCTGCGGTTCTTGTCCACAGCCCGCTCACAGCCCTGTCCCAATCGAGTGTGCAAAAATGAACGAAACCTTTGAATTGAGCGGCGAATACATCGCCTTGTGCGATCTGCTGAAAATCTGCAATGTCTGCGACTCCGGCGGCGCCGCCAAGCATTTCATCGCCGAAGGCAATGTGCGGGTGGACGGCCAGGTGGAACTGCGCAAGACCTGCAAGATCCGCGTGGGTCAGCAAGTCAGCGGCGAAGGCTTTACCATCTGCGTCGCGGCGCCATGAACGACGACGACTTCGACCCGCCGCCGGAAGCGCCCGAGCCCCCGCCGGACGACGCCTGCTGCGGCAGCGGCTGCGACCCGTGCATCTGGGACAGCTACAACGCGCTGATGACGGAATACCGCGCCAAACAGGCCGCCTGGGAGTTGCGCGAAGCCGCGCGCCAGGCCGCCGCCAACGGACAATGAGCATGGCCAGCATCGATCTGCATTTCCATTCCCACGCCTCCGACGGCGCCTTGCCGCCGGAGCAGGTGATCGCGCGCGCCGCCGAGCGCGAAGCCACGCTGGTGGCGCTGACCGACCACGACTGCACCCACGGCCTGGCCGCGGCGCGGGCCGAGGCGGCGCGGCAGGGCCTGGCCTTCCTCAACGGCGTCGAAGTCTCGGTCAGCTGGGGCAAGCACACCGTGCACATCGTCGGCCTGGGCATAGACCCGGAGCAGGCGACGCTGGCCGCCGGCCTGCAATCCATCCGCGACGGCCGCGTCAACCGCGCGCGGCAGATGTCGGACGAGCTGCTCAAGGTGGGCATCCAAGGCGCTTTCGACGGCGCGATGGCCTTGTGCGACAACCCGGAAATGATAGGCCGCACCCACTTCGCCCGCTTCCTGGTCAACAGCGGCCAGGTCAAGGACGTGCGCACCGTGTTCCGCAAATTCCTGACCCCGGGCAAGCCCGGCTACGTGGCGCACGAATGGGCCAGCCTGGAAGACGCGGTGGGCTGGATCCGCGCCGGCGGCGGCGAGGCGGTGATCGCCCATCCCGGCCGCTACGATATGGGCCGCACCCTGATAGAGCGGCTGATCAACGACTTCAAACAGGCCGGCGGCCGCGGCATCGAAGTGGCCAGCGGCAGCCACAGCCTGGACGATATGCACAAGTTCGCCTTGCTGGCGGACCGCCACGAGCTGTACTCCAGCGCCGGCAGCGATTTCCACGCGCCGGGCGAGGGCGGCCGCGACGTCGGCCGCACCGACGACCTGCCGCCCATCTGCAAACCCATCTGGAACGCGCTGGCCGCGCGCATCATCCGGCCCGCGGACCTGGCACAAGGCTGACCTCATGGCACAGTTTTTCATGATCCACCCGGACAATCCGCAGGCGAGGCTGGTGCGCGAAGCGGTGAAGATCCTGCGCGAGGGCGGGGTGGTGGTCTATCCCACCGACTCCTGTTACGCCTTGGGTTGCATGCTGGGCGATAAGCCGGCGATGGAACGCATCCTGGACATCCGCCAGCTGGACCTGCGCCACCACCTGACCCTGGTCTGCCACAATCTGTCCGAGCTGGCCAACTACGCCAAGGTGGACAACAGCCAGTTCCGCATGCTGAAAGCCGCCACCCCCGGCAGCTACACCTTCATCCTGCAAGCCACCCGCGAAGTGCCGCGCCGCACCCTGCATCCCAAGCGCTCCACCATCGGGCTGCGGGTGCCGGACCACAAAGTGGCGCTGGCCCTGCTGGAAGAGCTGGGCGAACCCATCCTGTCCTGTACCCTGATGCTGCCCGGCGACGAGGAGCCGCTGACCGATCCCTATGAAATCCGTGAGAGGCTGGAGCACGCGGTGGACGCGGTGATAGACGGCGGCTGGTGCGGCACCGAGCCCACCACCGTGATCGACATGACCGAGGGCGTGGAGCTGCTGCGCCGCGGCAAGGGCGACCCGGCGCCGTTTGGTCTATAAACTCCGCTTTTGCCTCCCGACACCGTTTTCAACCCACAAGAGACATCATGGGCGACATTAACCTGATCCAGAAAATCACCATTTACGCGCTGCCGGTGTTGTTCGCCATCACCTTGCACGAGGCCGCCCACGCCTACGCCGCGCGACGCTTCGGCGACAGCACCGCCTATATGATGGGACGGATGACGCTGAACCCGCTCAAGCACATCGACCCGATCGGCACCGTGTTGCTGCCGTTGTTGTCGGTGACGCTGGGCGGCTTCATCTTTGGCTGGGCCAAGCCGGTGCCGGTCAACTTCGGCGCGCTGCGCAAGCCGCGCGAACACGGCCGCCTGGTGGCCGCCGCCGGCCCGGCCGCCAATCTGCTGATGACCCTGCTGTGGGTGCTGCTGTTCAAGCTGGCCATTGGCATGGACACCAGCTACAGCGAACCGCTGATGCTGATGAGCCAGGCCGGCATCGGCATCAACATCTCGCTGATGCTGCTCAATCTGCTGCCCATCCTGCCGCTGGACGGCGGCCGCATCGTGGAAAGCTTCCTGCCGCCGGGCATGGCCTGGAAGTATTCCAGGCTGGAGCCTTACGGCATGTGGGTGCTGCTGGCCTTGATCGCCACCGGCTTGCTGACCACCATTTTGCGGCCATTCTACGGCCTGATGTACGGGCTGGTGCGCGCGCTGATTTAAGGCCTAGGTTCGCTCCAATCCTGACGCGCCGGAATTCGTTTCCGGCGCTGTCGCGCTTATTCTCTGAAACGGAATTCAAACATGTTCGCCAACCGCATTCTCTCCGGCATGCGCCCCACCGGCAGCCTGCACCTTGGCCACTACCACGGCGTGATCAAGAACTGGGTGCAGCTGCAAAGCACCCATGACTGTTACTTCATGGTGGCGGACTGGCACGCGCTGACCACCAATTACGACGACGTCTCCATCATCGGCAAGAGCGTCTGGGACATGGTGATAGACTGGCTGGCCGCCGGCGTGGACCCGGAACAGGCCACCGTTTTCATCCAGTCCAAAGTGCCGCAGCACGCGGAACTGCATCTGGCGCTGTCCATGGTGACCCCGCTGTCCTGGCTGGAGCGCGTGCCCACCTACAAGGACCAGATCGAAAAACTGTCCACCAAGGACCTGGGCACTTACGGCTTCCTCGGCTACCCGCTGCTGCAGGCCGCCGACATCCTGATCTACAAGGCCGGCCTGGTGCCGGTGGGCGAAGACCAGGTGCCGCATATCGAGCTGACCCGCGAAGTGGCGCGCCGCTTCAACAATCTGTTCGGCCGCGAGCCCAACTTCGAGGAATTGGCCCGCGCCGCGGTGAAGAAGATAGGCAAGGCCGGCAAGGAGTTCGACCGCCTGCGCACCGCCTATCTGCAAGACGGCAACGCCGAGGCGCTGGCCGGCGCGCGCGAAATCCTGGCCGCCAGCCAGAACCTGGGCGCGGCGGACCGCGAGCGCCTGTTCGGTTGGCTGGAGAACAAGGGCAAGAGCATTCTGGCCGAATGCGAGGCGATGCTGACCGAGGCGTCCAAGATGCCGGGCCTGGACGGTCAGAAAATGTCCAAGTCCTACGGCAACACCATCACCATGCGCGAAGACCCGGCCACCGTCACCAAAAAAGTGCGGGCGATGCCGACCGATCCGGCGCGGGTGCGCCGCACCGATCCGGGCAGCCCGGACAAATGCCCGGTATGGCAGCTGCACCAGGTGTACAGCGACGCCGACACCCGCGAATGGGTGAAGCAGGGCTGTACCAGCGCCGGCATCGGTTGCTTGGACTGCAAGCAACCGGTGATCGACGGCGTACTCCGCGAACAGCAGCCGATGTTTGAACGCGCCGAGCAGTATCTGAGCAATCCCAAGCTGGTCAAGGAAGTGGTGGCCGCCGGCAACGCCAAGGCCGAGCAAGTGGCGCGCGCCACCATGCAGGACGTCAAGGAGGCGATGGGGCTGGGTTACTGAGCGCCTTCGTCAGGATGAATGGGAAACGCCCGGCTTGCCGGGCGTTTTTCTTGGCATGGCGGACGCCGGCGGCGCCTTGCTTGGGGTGCGTGGGCGTCTCAATAGCGCGCCGGCCTGGCGTGGCAGGCGGCGAGTATTCCGCCGCGGGAAAGCTTGAGCCGTCGTTTGGCGACAAACGGCGGCTTTTTGCATCGGTTTGGCAACGCTGCTCAGGGCGACGCTCAGCGGAGCGTAAGCTGCTTGCTAGACAAAAGCCTGGCACACATCCACCCAGTCGGCCTGGGTGATGTGGTGCAGCTGCTGCGGCGACAAGCGCACCGCGCTGTGGACCGCGCCGGCGGCCGGCAGCACTTCGTCGTAAGCTTGCAAGGACACGTCCAGGTAGACGGGCAGCTCGGTGGCGAGGCCGAACGGGCAGACGCCGCCCACCGGGTGGCCGGTGATGGCCTCCACCTCGTCCGGCGGCAGCATCTTGCCCTTGCCGAAGGCGTCCTTGAACTTGCGGTTGTCGATGCGGGCGTCGCCGCGCGCGACCAGGATCACGTCGCGGCCGTCGTTAAGGCGGAAGGCCAGAGTCTTGGCGATGCGGCCGGGCTCCACGTCGTGGGCGGCGGCGGCTTCCGCCACGGTGGCGGTGCTGACGTCCAGTTCTATGATGGGGATGTCCAGCTGACGGGCGGCGAAAAACGCCTGGACGGACGCTAAGCTCATGGTGGCCTCAAAGCGAAAGGTGGAGCGTTTCATTATTCCGCCCCATCCTTCGCTTGTGAAGCATTTTTACTTCAGTCCTGCCGGGTGATGTCGCTGAGCTTGTCGGCGATATCCTGCGAGGTGGCGGCCTGTTCTTCCGAGGCGTTGGCGATTTCCACCACGAAATTGCGCATGGTGTTGATCTCGCCGACTATGGTCTGCAAGGCGCCCTCGGCGCGCTGGAAATCGCTTTCCGTGGTTTGCACCTGTTCGCGGCCCTGCTCGATGGCGCGCACATTGTGCTGCACCTCTCCCTGGATCGCGCGGATCATGTCGCCGATTTCCTGGGTGGCCTTGGTGGTGCGCTCGGCCAGCTTGCGCACCTCGTCCGCCACCACGGCGAAGCCGCGGCCCATCTCGCCGGCGCGCGCCGCCTCGATCGCCGCGTTCAAGGCCAGGAGGTTGGTCTGGTCGGCGATGTCCTTGATCACGTTGACGATGTGGCCGATGGCTTCCGAGCGCTGGCCCAGCGAGACCAGGCTGTCGGCGGTCTGGCGCACCATGGTGCCCACTTGCTGCATGCCCTGGCTGGTGTCGCTGACGATGGCCATGCTTTTCTTGGCCTCGCCCAGCATCAGTTCGGCGGATTCGGAGGTGGAGGAGGTCTGCACCGCCACGTTCTGGATGGTGGTGCTCATCGCCTGCATGTTCTCGGACAGCTCGTTGATGCGGGCCTCCAGGAATTCGCGGCGCTGGTTGCCCTGGTCTTGCAGTTGCTGGGCGCGGACTTCGGCGGATACGTCCTGAAAGCTGGCCATGAAACACAGCAGCTGGTCCGGATGGGCGGAGTCCCAGATCGGGAACACCTTGGTCTTGAACATGACCTCGCCCACCGGAATCATCGCGATATGCTGGTCTATCTTGCGGCTGGCCAGGTCGGCCAGGATGCGGCGGTTGTGTTCCGGGTCGCGGTGGAACTGGTGGATGCTGTGGCCGTGGGCGTGGTTGACGTCGACGCCGGCGCGGAATTTCTGGTTCATCATCTCTCGATGCCGGCTCAGGATGTCGCGCGCGGTCTTGTTCATGTAGAAGATCGCATTGTCGCGGCTGGTGTCGCACAGCATGATCAGATTGTCGGCGTGGTCCAGCACGCTCTCCAGTTGGCGCACCTGTCGCGCCGCGTCCGCGGTTTTGTCCACCGCCTTCATGAAGCCGAACATCCTCATCTCCCGCCTAGGTAGTTTTACTCAAGCAACAGCTGCTTGTGGTTTGGCTGAGGCGGGAGGGGAATGCAAGCCTTTTTTGATTTAAATCAAATGCAAAGCAGTGATTTTAAATGGTTAATTTATTCTCCAAGCGGCAGCAGCAGAGTCTCCTTGACCTCTTCCATCACCACATAGCTTTTGGATTCCTTGGCGGACGGCAGTTGCAGCAGGATGTCGCCCAGCAGCTTGCGGTACATCGACATGTCCGGGATGCGCGCCTTGATCAGGTAGTCGAACTCGCCGGAAACCAGGTGGCATTCCAGGATTTCCGGGATGCGCATGATTTCGCGGCGGAAGGCGTCGAAGATATTGCCGGATTTGGCCTCCAGCTTGATCTCCACGAACACCAGCAGCGCCGCGCCCATCGCATGCGGATTGAGGCGGGCGTAATAGCCTTCGATGATGCCGTCGCGCTCCATCCGACGCACCCGTTCGGTGCACGGCGTGGTGGAAAGTCCCACCTTTTCAGAGAGTTCCGTCATCGAGATGCGGCCGTTTTTCTGCAGCAGGCGCAGGATTTTCAGGTCGGTTTTATCCAGCGCTTTGTCGCTGCCAGTACTTTTCTTCATGTTTTCACTGTATCTATGAAAGTTTGCAGTTTTAAAATCTGTAGTCTGACGCTACTTTGGTGAAAAAACCCAGTGTTTCATTAATATACTACGCAAAATCACTATAGCCATGTAGTGCTGCAAACGGAGAGAGAAAATGAAGGTTATCGTGCTGGGCGGCGGTGTTCTGGGCGTGTCCACGGCTTGGTATCTGGCCAAGGCGGGTTGCGAGGTAACGGTGCTGGAGCGTCAGGAGGGCGTGGCGCTGGAAACCAGCTTCGGCAACGCCGGCCAGATCTCCCCCGGATATTCCACGCCCTGGGCCGCGCCGGGCATTCCGCTGAAGGCGGCCAAATGGCTGTTCCAGCGCCACGCGCCGCTGGCGGTGAAGCCGGACGGCAGTCTCTACCAGTTGCAGTGGATCGCCAAGATGCTGGCCAACTGCAATGAAGACGCTTACGTGGTGAACAAGAGCCGGATGATGCGTCTGGCCGAATACAGCCGCGACAAGATGAAAGAGCTGCGCGCCGAAACCGGCATCGGCTACGAGGCGCGCCAGGGCGGCACGCTGCAGCTGTTCCGCAGCCAGGCTCAAGTGGACGGCGTCAGCAAGGACATCGCGGTGCTCAAGGAGTGCGGCGTGGACTTCAAGGTGCTGGACCGGGACGGCTGCGCGGAAGTGGAGCCGGCGCTGGCCGGCGTCAAGCACAAGCTCTCCGGCGGCCTGCAACTGCCCAATGACGAAACCGGCGACTGCAATCTGTTCACCGCCCGCCTGGCCGAGATGGCGCGCGCCAAGGGGGTGGAATTCCGCTTCGGCGTGAGCGTGGACGGCATCGAGAGCGACGGCAAGCGCATCACCGGCATCCGCGTCGGCGACGATTTGCTGCGCGCCGACCACTACGTGGTGGCGATGGGCAGCTTCTCCCGCGACATGGTCAAGTCGCTGGGCATCGACATCCCGGTCTACCCGGTCAAGGGCTATTCGCTGACGGTGCCGATCACCAATCCGGCCGGCGCGCCGGTGTCCACGGTGCTGGACGAAACCTACAAGGTGGCGATCACCCGTTTCGACGACCGCATCCGCGTCGGCGGCATGGCCGAGCTGTCCGGCTACGATCTGTCGCTGAACCCGCGCCGCCGCGAAACGCTGGAAATGGTGGTGGGCGATCTGTACCCGAACGGCGGCGACATTCCGGCCGCCAGCTTCTGGACCGGCCTGCGGCCGATGACGCCGGACGGCACCCCCATCGTCGGCGGCACCCGCTTCGCCAATCTGTCGTTGAACACCGGCCACGGCACGCTGGGCTGGACCATGGGCGCCGGCTCCGGCAAGGTGCTGGCCGACATCATCACCGGCGCAAAGCCGGAGATCAGCCTGGACGGTCTGTCCATGCAGCGCTACGCCAAGCAGGGCGAAACCCTGGTGGTGCCGGCCGCGCGGCCGGCCGTGGCGGGCGCCTGAGCATGCGGCCGCTGATCGCCACCGTACGCACCCAATACCTGCGCGACAACTACCTGCTGGCCAAGCGCCAGCACGGCGGGCGGGTATTGGCGGTGCTGAAGGCCAATGGCTACGGTCACGACGCGACGCGTTGCGCCCAGGCGCTGGCCGATGTCGCCGACGGCTTCGCCGTCGCCTGCCTGGAGGAAGCGCTGCAGCTGCGCGCCGCCGGCGTGAGCGCGCCCATCCTGTTGCTGGAAGGGGTGTTCGAGGCGGCCGAACTGGCCGAGGTGGAACGTCACCGGCTGTGGCTGGTGGTGCAAAGCGAAGAGCAGTTGCGCATGCTGGAAGACGCGCAGCCGGCCGCGCCGTTCCAGGTCTGGTTGATGCTGGACAGCGGCATGCACCGCGAGGGCTTCCTGCCGCAGCATTACCGCGCGGCCTGGGAAAGATTGCAGGCCAGCGGCAAGGCGGAGAGCATCGTCAAGATGACTCACTTCGCGCGCGCCGACGAGCCGACGGTGCCGATGACCTTGGCGCAGATCGAAACCTTCGACGCCGCTACGGCGGGTCTGCCGGGCGAGGAGAGCGTGGCCAATTCCGCGGGCATCCTGTGCCATCCACGCTCGCGCCGCGACTGGGGCCGCGCCGGCATCCTGCTCTACGGCGCCAGCCCCTTGCCGGCGGGCTTCCCGCAGGGCGACGCGCTGAAGCCGGTGATGCGGTTGAGCAGCCGGATTTTCGGCGTGCGCGAGCTGGCCGCCGGCGAGCCTATCGGCTACGGCAACAACTTCGTCACCGAACGGCCCACCCGGGTGGGCCTGATCGCCGGCGGCTACGCCGACGGCTATCCGCGGCTGGCGTCCAGCGGCAGCCCGGTGGCGGTGGACGGCCGCCGTTCGCGCATCATCGGAAGGGTGTCGATGGACATGATCACCGTGGACCTGAGCGACTTGCCCGCCGCCGGCATCGGCAGCGAGGTGGAGCTGTGGGGAGACGCGGTGTCGGTCAACGAGGTGGCCGCCGCCGCCGGCAGTATTGCTTATGAATTGCTGTGCAATATCAAGCGCGCCCACTTTGTGTTCGAATAAGTTTTTTCTGATCTTCTGAAAGATATTTCAGAATCAAACGACTAAGCGGAAAGCCCGGCCTTTGGCCGGGTTTTTTTATTTGAATTGCATTTTGTGTTGCACTGACGCCGCAAGGCTGGCATCAAGGCTAGGTAATAGTGTCATTATTTGATAATTATTCTCATTAGTCTGGACGCGTCATGGAATTTCTGTTTTCCTTTATTTAAAAATAGTTACGAATCCGATGATGATTAAATATAAAAAACCATCTCCAGCTCGGCTCTGGCAGATGGCGGGGATCGTTTGTTGGGGCATGGCGGCGCAGGCCGCGGAGGTGCCCGGCATGTCTGGCAGCATGCATCAACAAATGGAAAACGATTCGCGGCGCCTGTTGCAGGACAACAGCCGCCGCTTCGACGCCATCATCCAGCAGCATAGGCTGCGGCAAATGCAGCCGGACAGCAATATGATGCGGCGGCCGCAAGCGGCGGACATGAGCGAGCTGGATTGCCTGCGCGTCAAAGGCGTGCGCCTGGCCGGCATCAAGCTGTTGAGCCGCAAGGAAGTGGCCTCGCTGGGCGAACTGGCCAGCGACTGCCTGAACAACGAGGAGCTGAACCGCTACAGCCGCGCCTTGACCCAGCTTTATCTAAAGAAGGGCTATATCGCCGCGCGCGTGGCGGCCGAAGGGCCGGACGAGCAGGGCGTGCTGACCTTGCGCGTGCACGAAGGCCGGGTGGAGAAAATCGTCAGCGACGACCGGCGCAGCAATCCGGCCACCTTGTTTCCCGGCGTGGTCGGCCGGCCGCTGAACATCCACGACGCGGACCAGGGGCTGGACCAGGCCAACCGCCTGCCGTCCAGCAAGGCGACGCTGGACATCCTGCCCGGCGAAACCGTCGGCGGTTCCATCCTCAGCCTGCGCAACAACCAGGACGCGCCGTGGCGGCTGAGCTTCAACGCCGACAACACCGGCCGCGACAACACCGGACGGGTACAGGCCGGCGTGGGCCTGTCCTGGGACAGCCCGCTGGGCCTGTCCGATTTCGTCAGCGTGTCGGCGCAGCGCACCAGCGACGACAACGCGGTGCGGCACAGCCGCAGCGAATCGCTGTTTTACTCTCTGCCTTACGGCTATTGGACTTTCAGCGGCTTCATCAGCCGCGCCGATTATCTGAACACGCAGCAGCTTCCCAATAATGTGGTGCAACTGTCCGGCAGCACCGCGCAGAGCGGCCTGCGCGTGGACCGGGTGCTGAGCAGGGGTCAGAACCAGACCACCTCGCTGATGGCGCAGCTGATCCATAAGCGGGTGCGAAATTACATTCAGGATGTCGAGTACGGGGTGTCCAGCCCCACGCTGAGCGTGGCCGAGTTGGGCTTGTCGCGCTTGCAGCTGCTCAGCGGCGGCGTGCTGATCGCCGACGCCGGCGTGCAGCGCGGCACGCGCTGGCTGGGGGCGAATGCGCCGGACCCGCGCGTGCCGGACGGCCCCAATCCGCAGTTCACCAAGTGGAAGGCTTCGCTGAACTGGTTGCAAAGCCTGGGCTTGCCCGGCGGCCCCTACCAGCTCAACAGCGCGCTGACCGGGCAGACCAGCCGCGACTATCTGCCCGGCGTCGAGCAGATGGACGTGTCCGACGCCAGCGCGGTGCGCGGCTTCCGCCGCAACTTTCTGGCCGGGGAAACCGCCTGGTTCTGGCGCAACACCTTGTCGCGCCGTTTCGAGGTGGCCGGCGTAGGCGTAACGCCGAGGATAGGCGTGGACGGCGGTCGGGTGTTGCCGAACCGTTCGGTTCTGCAGTGGCAGAGCATTGCCGGCGCCAGCCTGGGCCTGGCCTTCAGCTATCGCAAGGCCAGCCTGGATCTGGAATACAGCCGGCCTTTGTACAAGCCCGCCGGCTGGCAGCAGGAAGGCCATCAGCTGTTCGCCAGGGTGGCGGTTTCCTGGTGATGATTTTGTCATTTATTTTTTGATGTGAAGATTTTTTGAAAGAAATTAGTCGCGAAAGCGACTAAGCGATATTGGCAGTATTTCATTTGAATTGATTTAAAAAGAGACGTAGATTCGAAATCAAACGTATGTTTCATTGTGGGCGAGTCCGGCTGGCAGGCCGGCGCAGCCCGCGGAACATGGGTGGCTTGGATAGACGGTTTTGGACCGGATCTGCTTGTTCTCTGAATGAACGGGACTCAAATCATGAAGAAAAAAATAAATTTCGGCTTATCGGTAACGGGGAAAGTGGCCGCGGCGCTGACCCTGGCGTTTTGGGCGGCGGAAGCCGCGATGGCGGCCGGCATCGTCGCCGGCGGCAGCGGCGCGCAGCCGCAGGTGAGCAACGCCGCCAACGGCGCGGCGGTGGTCAATATCGTGGCGCCCAGCGCCGCGGGCCTGTCGCATAACCAGTACCAGGATTTCAACGTCGGCAAGCCGGGCGCGGTGTTCAACAACTCCGCCACCGGCGGCCAATCGCAGCTGGCCGGCCAGCTGGGCGCCAACGCGCAGCTGGGCGGACGCGAAGCCAGCGTGATTCTGAACGAAGTGATCAGCCGCAATCCGTCCTTGCTGCTGGGCAGGCAGGAAGTGTTCGGCAAGGCCGCCGACTACGTGCTGGCCAACCCCAACGGCATCACCTGCAGCGGCTGCGGCTTCATCAACACCCCGCGCGCATCGCTGCTGGTGGGCAACGCCAATATCGAGAACGGCGCCATCGCCTCCTTGCAGGCGGCGATGAACGGCAACGCGCTCAGCGTCAACGGCGCCGGCCTGAGCGGCGTCAACGTGCTGGATCTGATCGCGCCGCGCATCGACGTGCGCGGCAATGTCGCCGCGCGCGAGCAACTCAATATCCGCGCCGGCTTCAACCTGGTGGATTACCAGGGCGTCGACGCCAAGGTGCTGCGCAGCGACAAGGCGCCCGAGGGCGTGGGCTCGCTGGACAGCGTGTTCCTGGGCGCGATGCAGGCCGGCCGCATCAACATCATAAGCACCGCCGACGGCGCCGGCGTCAATGTGGGCGGCAGCCTGAACGGCGCGCAGGAAGTGTCGGTGGACGCGCGTCAGGGCAAGCTGGCGCTGGAAGGCGCGCAGATCCGCGCCAGCGAAGGCAAGGTGGCCTTGGCCGCGCGGCAGATCGACAGCCGCGGCCGGGCGGAAACCTCCACCACCCAGGACAGCGGCCACGACGAGAGCTGGTTCATCTGGAAAACCGGCGAAACCAATACCGCCAGCAAGGGCAGCGACACCCGCATCAAGCACAGCGTGATCAGCGCGCGCGACGATGTGAGCCTCAGCGCCGGCGACGCGGCGACCTTGGCCGCCACCGACATCAATGGCCGCAATGTGGCGCTCAGCGGCAAGGATCTGACGCTGGACAGCCAGCTGGCGGACAGCGCGTCCAGCAGCAGCAATCACGCCTGGAAAAACTCCTGGGCCTACAACCGCGACCAGAGCGAAAGCAGCCAGCGCCAGGAAGGCGTGCGCATCCGCGCCGAGCAGGACGCCACGCTGACCGCGGCGGCAACGGCGGCGGATAACCAGGCGACGGACGGCGCGCAACCGCGCGGCCAGATCGCCATCCGCGGCGGCAGCGTCAGCGCCGGCCAGGACATCCGCCTGCAGGCCGACGGCGGCGTGAAGCTGAGTGGCGTGGTGGAAACCGATACCCGCAGCGATAGGGGCAATCGCAAGAACGACGGCGCCAGCCTGGAAACCGGTTCCTGGGATCACGCTTCCAGCGAGCAACGCCTGGCGCAAAGCCAGCTGCGCGCCGGCCGCGATCTGGATATCCGCGCCAGCGGCGATATCGACGCCAAGGCGGCCAAGCTGGCCGCCGGCCGCGACGCCTCCCTGGATGCGGGCGGCGCGCTCGGCCTGGGCGTGCAGCAGACGACGAACCAGAACAGCCAACGCAACGACCAGGTGTACTGGGGCGGCATCGGCGGCGGCGGCAACCGCGACAACGGCAAGACCGACACCGTCAACACCGGCAGCGATCTGACCGCCGGCGGCAAGCTGACGCTGCACGGCGACAGCGTGGCCATCGCCGGCAGCCGCGCCCGCGGCGAGCGGGACGCGGTGGCGATCAGCCGCAGCGGCGACATCAGCATCGACAGCGTGGTCAACCAATCGCAAACCCGCACCGATCAGCGCAGCGGCACCGCCTTCAACATCACCAAGAGCAGCAGCAAGGGCAATGCCAGCCAGCAGCAGGCGGTCAACGCCGAGCTGAAGTCCGACACCAATCTGACCATCCTGTCCGCCAAGGACGTGGCGATCAGCGGCAGCCAGGTGCGCGCCGGCGGCGAATTGAACGTGGCCGCCAACGGCGACATCAAGGTGGCGGCGTCGCAGACCCGCGACACGGTGAAGAGCAAGGACACCGAGCTGGCGCTGCGCGGCGTCGGCGAGATCACCGGCGACAAGCAATACCGCGGCGGCGTGCGCATCGAACACAGCAGCAGCAGCGTGGACCGCGACGCGACGCAGAACCAGGCGGCGACGCTGTCCGGCGACAAGGTGGCGCTCAAGGCCCAGGGCGATCTGACCGTGACCGGCTCCAAGCTGAACGCCGGCGCCGGCGGCGCGACCCTCGGCGGCCAGAACGTCAGCCTGAACGCGGCGCAGGACACGGTGAAGGAAGGCAAGAGCAGCAGCGTCACCGGCGGCGGCCTCTATATCGACGCCGGCCTGGACAAGACCGGGGTGGCGTTGGGCGTGGACCAGAAGAACAGCCGCAGCCAGTCCGACAGCAGCACGGCCCAGGTCAGCGCCATCAACTCCAAGGGCGGCGTCAGCATCGTGGCCGGCAACGGCGACGGCGACATCCGCAACCAGGGCACCCAGGTCAAGGCCGACGGCGACATCAAGCTGGCCGGCGGCCGCATCGACAATCAGGCGGCCAACAGCACTCAGAAAACCACCACCGACAGCAGCCATTGGGGCGTGGAAGTGGGCGTCAACGCCGATTACAGCGGCGTGACCCGTCCGCTGGTGGCGGCCGGCGAGAAGGTGGCCAAGGGCGATGTGGCCGGCGCCGCGGGCGCGGCCGGCAATCTGGGCGCGGCCAATCTGGGCGTGGACCTCGGCGTCAAGGCCGGCGTCGGCAGCGAAACCCGCCAGTCCAGCACCGCGCAGGCCAGCAGCCTGAACGGCGGCAACGTCAAGGTGGACGCCAAGGCCGGGCTCAGCGATCAAGGCACCCAGTACCAGGCCGGCAATACGGTGGAGATCAAGGCGGACAGCCATCAGTTCAGCGCCGCGGCCAATACCCAGAGCCAGAGCGGCAGCAAGACCGAGGCGGATGTGGGCGTGCGCGTCTACACCACCACCGGCGAAGACGTGAACGTCAAGGCGGCCGGCAGCGGCAGCACGGTGACCAGCGCCTCGTCCAGCTCCAACGCGGTGACCGGCGGCATTCGCGCCGGCAACGGCGTCAAGGTGGAGGTGGACAACAACGCCGCCTACCAGGGCGTGACCATCGCCGGCGGCAAGGGCGCGGTCAGCGTCAGCGCCGGCGGCGACCTGAGCTTCAGCCAGGCCAACAACACAAGCAGCAGCGAGCAGCGCACCGTGGGCGGCAAGGCCAATCTGGCCATCACCACCAGCCCGATCGAAGGCGGCGGCAAGAATGTCGGCGGCAGCGGCGGGGTGGCGGTGAACGTGGACAAGCAGCAAGCCAAGTCCAGCACCGCCGTGACCGGCGGCGTGGACGCCGATGCCGGCGTGGCGTTGAGCGTCGGCGGCAAGCTGGCGCTGCAGGGCGACAAGATCGCCAGCCGCGGCGACGTGGCGCTGCAGGGCGACAAGGTGGAGTTCAAGGCCGCCGAGTCCAGCGCCGATAAATCCGGCAGCCAGTGGGGCTTCGACCTCAAGGCCGGCGGCAGCCAGAGCAATGGCCAGGAGAAGGCGAGCCAGGGCTTCAACGTGGGCGCCGGCGGCAATTACGCCAGCACCGACGAGTCCAGCCGCAGCCAGACCGGCGGCAGCGTGGTCAGCGGCGGCCAGGCCAGCATAGCGGCCGGCAGCGGCGGCATCCGTCTGAGCGGCACCCAGGTGCAGGGCGACAGCGCCAAGCTGAACAGCCAGGGCGATATCCGCCTGGAGTCGGCGCAGTCCAGCAGCCAGCGCAACAATTGGAGCGTGGCCGGCAATATCGGCGGCGGCAACAAGGCCAGCAGCGACAAGGAAAACGGCCAGATCAAGCCGGACAGCACCAAGAACGTGCACGACGTCAAGGCCGGTCTGGACGTGAAAGTGGACCAGCAGGACAAGTTGAGCAACGCCAACGCCGCGGTCACCGCCAAGCAGCAAGTGGAACTGAACGCCGAAGGCAACGCCACCCTGACCGGCGCCAACGTCAGCGGCAAGACCGTCGGCGGCCAGGTGGGCGGCAAGCTGGCGCTGGAAAGCCGTCAGGACCGCGACAATAGCGTGAAGGTGGATGTGTCGCTGGGCGTCAACAGCTCCAACGGCAAGGAAGCCAGCCTGGTCGACCAGGCCGCCGACAAGGCCGGCCCGCTGAAGGACAAGGTGAAAGAGAAGGGCACTGAGCTGGTCAACGCCGCGTCCGACAAGGTGAAGGAGAAGTACGACAGCCTGGCGTTCAACAAGGGCCTGAAGGAAGACACCACCAATGCGGTGAGCTTCAACGCCAACAGCGGAACCGTCACCCTGCCCGAGCAGCCGACCTCCGGCCCGGCCAAGTCCGGCACGCTGGACACGCTGGCGCGCAAAGGCGGCAACACGCTGAAGGACAAGCTGCTGAACGCCCAGGACAAGGGCACCGAGCTGAAGGCCGACGTGGACGTCAGCGTCAAGCGCGACAACTCGGTAGGCACCGTCACCGGCATCGCCGGCGCCGACGGCGTGACGCTGCAGGTGGGCGGCAAGACTCAGCTGACCGGCGCGACCATTTCGTCCGCCAACGGCAAGGTTGACCTGGGCGAGTCCAAGGTGGAAACCGCCGACATCGCCACCGAGCGCTACAACGGCGGCGGCGGGGTCAAGCTGAACAGCACGCCGTCCGGCATTCTGAAGCAGGCGGTCAGCGATGTGACTTCCGGCAAGGCGCCGCTGATCCGCGCCGAGCATCAGAATACGCCGGACGTGGTGAAAGGCGGCATTCAGAGCAAGTAAGACGCTCAATCCAAGCGAAAACCCCCGTCAGGAAACTGGCGGGGGTTTTGTTTTTAGTCGGCAGCTCTTAGGGCCTGTTCAAAGTCTCGCGAGCAAGGGCGAGACAAGACGAAAACGAGCGAAAAAGCGGAATGTACATGTGGTACATGAGCATTTTGAGCTCGTTTTCAACGCCGTATCGCTGAAGCGCAGCAGACTTTGAATAGGTTCTTACAAGGGTATGAACTCGGTCTCGCCCGGCACTATCGGAAAGCGCTGGGCGATCCAGTCCGCGCGGGCCTGGGCCAGCCGCTCGCGGCGGCTGGACACGAAATTCCAGTCCAGATAGCGTGGGCTGGCCGGCGGCGTGCCGCCCAGCAGCATCACCCGGCTGTCGCGCTGGGCAATCAGTTCGCCGCCCTGGGCGGTTCGCAGCAGGCCCAGCTGATTGACGCTCAGCGCGGCGCCGTCCACGTCCAATTCGCCGGCGGCGACATAGGCGGCCAGTTCGTCCACGCCTTCCGGCAGCGTCAGCCGCGAGCCGGCCGGCATCACGGCGCTGGCGTAGAACACCGGCAGCGGATAGGCGACCGGCGAGCGTTGACCCCAGCCGGCGCCGATCAGCAGGTTCAGCTCCACGCCGTCCTGCTTCCAGCGCGGCAAGTCCTCGGCCGGATAGTGGGCGAAGGCCGGCTCGCACTCTTCCAGCTCGTCCGGCAGCGCCAGCCACAGCTGCATGCCTTCCACCGCCACGCCTTGCCGGCGGATGTCGGCCGGCACCCGCTCGGAGTGGGTGATGCCGCTGCCGGCGGTCATCAGATTGACCGCGCCGGGCTCTATGCGCTGCACCGTGCCCAGGCTGTCGCGGTGCATCATCGCGCCGGAGAACAGATAGGTGACGGTGGCCAGGCCGATGTGCGGATGCGGCCGCACATCGCCGGCGTTGCCTTCGGCGGCGAAATGGGCCGGGCCCATGTGGTCGAGAAACACGAAGGGGCCGACGCGACGCGCCTGGCGGGTGGGCAGCAGCCGGCGCACCGGAAAGCCGATGTCGCGGTCCAGGCTGGTAATGGTTTGGGTAAGCAGCGGCATAATGCCTCCTGGCAATGGGTATGCGGGTCAGAAGCGTCCGTCGCGGAAATCGGCTATGGCTTCTTCCACTTGTTCGCGGCTATTCATCACAAACGGTCCCCACTGGGCGATGGGCTCGCCCAGAGGTTTGCCGGCAATCAGCAGCAGGCGGCTGTCGGCCGCGGCGCGGACGATGACGCCGTCGCTGCCGGCGCGATTGTCCAGCACCGCCATCTGCCTGGCCTTGGCACCGCGCTGTTGCGCGCCAACGGCGACCTCGCCCTGGTAGACGTAGAGAAAGGCGTTGTGGCCGGACGGGATTTCCAGCGCCTCTTCGCCGCCGGCGTCCAGATGCAGGTCCAGGTAGAGCGGCTCGGTGGCTTCGCGTTCCACCGCGCCGGCCTGGCCGCGCCAGTTGCCGGCGATCAGGCGGGCCGGGCCTTGGGCCGGCGCCGACGGAATTTCGGCGGCGGGAATGTCGCGATACCACGGCGCGCACAGCTTGCGCTTCGCCGGCAGGTTCAGCCACAGCTGGAAGCCGTGCATCAGGCCGTCTTCCTGCTCCGGCAGTTCGGAGTGGACGATGCCGCGGCCGGCGGTCATCCATTGCACGCCGCCGGGGCCGAGCAGGCCTTCGTTGCCGGCGTTGTCGCAGTGGCGCATGCGGCCGGCCAGCATATAGGTGACGGTTTCGAAGCCGCGGTGCGGATGGCTGGGGAAGCCGGCGATGTAGTCGCCGGGGTTGTCCGAGCGGAATTCGTCCAGCATCAGGAAGGGGTCCAGTCGCCGCTGCAGATCGGCGCTGAGCACGCGCAGCAGGCGCACGCCGGCGCCGTCGGTCACCGGCTGGCCGTCGACCAGACGTTCCGCTTCCCGGCTGATGAAAGAATGTTGCATGACCATGTCTCCCTGTGGCGCCGGACGGGCGTCCGGCGGTTGGCATGGTCGGATTATTGCGCGCCGCCGCGGCGCTTGATAGCGCAAAGAATTGCGCGCCAGGTTCAAATAATTTGAAGGCGCGGCGGCGGGCCTCAGCTCAGGGCGTTCTGCGAGCTTTGGCTGCGCAGATAGTCTTCCAGCGCGTGGCCGGCGGACAGGATGTGGAAGCGGATGAATTCCGCGGCCTCGTCTGCCTTGCCCTGGCGCGACAGCTCCAGCAGCTTGCTGTGTTCCTCGTGCGCCCGCTCCATGGTGCGGGTGAACAGGATCTGCATCCGGGTGTAGCGGTCGGTCTTGTTGTGCAGTTGCTCGATCAGCGCCAGCGTGTTCGGCCGCTTGGCGGCGCGGTACAGCGCCAGATGGAAGCGGGAGTTCAATTCGCCCCAGTGGCGCACGTCGTTGTTGCGCAGCGCTTGTTCGAATTCGCGCAGGGTTTGCTGGGCCAGATCGTGATCGGCCTTGGTGTGACAGGGGATGGCGGCCTTGAGCACCGAGCCTTCCAGCATCGCGCGGATTTCCAGCAGCTCCAGCACGTCTTCCAGCGACAGCTTGGACACCAGCGCGCCCTTGTGGTCGATGATCTGGATCAGGCCTTCGGCTTCCAGCTGGCGCAGCGCCTCGCGCACCGGCACCCGGCTGACGCCGTATTCATTGGACAGCGCCTCTTGGCGCAGTTGTTGGCCGTCGGCGAATTCCCCGGAGAGAATGCGCTGGCGCAGGGATTCGGTTACTGCACTGGTGAGCGTCTGGCGCTTGATCGGCTGCATGGTGGTCATCGTGGTGGGTGTCGTCGTCAGTCAAGCGGTGTCATGCAAATGTATTCGATTATACGGAGCTTGAACTGTCAGACAAGGCCCAAAACTGACCTTATGAGTCGCGAAAATGAAAAAACCCGGCGTTTGGCCGGGTTTTTGAAGGTTTGGGGTGGATGATGGGGCTCGAACCCACGACAACAGGAATCACAATCCTGGACTCTACCAACTGAGCTACATCCACCGCCGAAAGCGGTGAGCCGACGCCTTGAGGCGGCAACTTGAAATAGGGTGGGGTGGATGATGGGGCTCGAACCCACGACAACAGGAATCACAATCCTGGACTCTACCAACTGAGCTACATCCACCACTGAAACAACGACTGCATTGTACTACAAAATCTTTGGCGCGCCCGACAGGACTCGAACCTGTAACCCCCGGCTTAGAAGGCCGGTGCTCTATCCGGTTGAGCTACGGGCGCTCGGTCGGGCTTCGCCTTACTGCTGGTCGGGGCGGCGGGATTCGAACTCGCGACCCCCTGATCCCAAATCAGGTGCGCTACCAGGCTGCGCTACGCCCCGACGACAGAGACCGCAACTATACGGATGGCGATTTGGGCTGTCAACTAGTGTTTGCAATTAAATTGCGGCGGCGCGGGAGCGCAATATTGGGCGTATGGCGGGCAGGGCGGCAGTTCCCTTTATTTATCTTGATGTTAAGTAAGTTTTGTTGCGCAGCGGCATTTCGGAAGCGGCTGAAAAATGCGAGAATATGCGCCTTCTTTTTCAGCCTCTTTTATGGAACCGGCCCATGGCAGCACAACTGATTGACGGCAAAGCGGTAGCGGAAAAACTGATCGCCCAGGTGGGCGAGGGCGTGCAGGCGCGCCTGGCCGCGGGCAAGCGCGCCCCGGCGCTGGCGGTGATCCTGGTGGGCGAGGACCCGGCGTCCGCGGTGTACGTGGGCAGCAAGAAGCGCTCCTGCGAGAAAGCCGGCATCCGTTCGCTGGCCTACGACCTGCCGGCCGGCACCAGCCAACAGGAATTGCTGGACATCATCGATCGCTTGAACGCCGACGCTGACGTCGACGGCATCCTGGTGCAGCTGCCGCTGCCCAAGCAGATCGATCCTCAGGCGGTGATCGAGCGCATCGACCCTAAAAAGGATGTCGACGGTTTCCATCCCTATAATATGGGCCGGCTGGCGATCAAGATGCCGCTGCTGCGGCCGTGCACCCCGCGCGGCGTGATGACGCTGCTGGAAGAATACGGCATCGACCCTAAAGGCAAGAAGGCGGTGATCGTCGGCGCGTCCAATATCGTCGGCCGTCCGCAGGCGCTGGAAATGCTGCTGGCGCGCGCCACGGTGACGGTGTGCCACAGCGCCACCGCCGACCTGGCCGCCGAAGTGGCCGCGGCCGACATCGTGGTGGCGGCGGTAGGCATCCCCAACTTCGTCAAGGGCGAGTGGATCAAGCCGGGCGCGGTGGTGATCGACGTGGGCATCAACCGCTTGGACAGCGGCAAGCTGTGCGGCGACGTGGAGTTCTCCGCGGCGGTCGAGCGCGCCGGCTTCATCACCCCGGTGCCGGGCGGCGTCGGCCCGATGACGGTGGCCACCTTGCTGCAGAACACCCTGGATTCCGCCAATATGCACGCTTGAACGGCGCGTCCGTTCGGCCAAAACGCCATCGCCGCAGCCGCGGCGGCGGCGTTTTTGTTTTATCGACGGCATTGGCGACAAACGCTTGCAAACAAAGCGAGACGCTGGCGGCCCGGCTATCGTAAAATCGTCCGTTTTAGTTCGCAGTAAGCAAATCCGATCATGAGTCAAGACAAGCAATCGGCCACGCTGTTGATCAGCGCGCCGGACAAGAAGGGCCTGGTGGCGGCGATCGCCAACTTCCTGATGACCTACAACGCCAACATCATGCACGCGGACCAGCATCAGGACACCAGCGAAAACCTGTTCCTGATGCGGGTGCAATGGGATGTGAACGGCTTCACCCTGCCGATGGAGAATTTCGCCGCCGCTTTTCAGCCGATTGCCGACGAGCACGCGATGAACTGGAAGGTGTCGCTGTCCACCCGCAAGCCGCGGATGGCCATCTTCGTGTCGCAGTACGAGCACTGCCTGGTGGACCTGATGCACCGCTGGCGCATCGGCGAGCTGGATTGCGAGATTCCGCTGGTGATTTCCAATCACGAAACCTGCCGCCGGCTGGTGGAGTTCAACGGCATCCCCTTCCACGTGATCAAGGTCACCAAGGACAATAAGGAAGAGGCCGAGGCCGAACAGTTCCGCCTGCTGGAAGAGGCCGGCGTGGACTTCATCGTGCTGGCGCGCTACATGCAGATCCTGTCGCAGGGCTTCGTCGAGCGTTATCCGGACCGGGTGATCAACATCCATCACAGCTTCCTGCCCGCCTTCGACGGCGCCAAGCCCTACCACCGCGCTTTCGCGCGCGGGGTGAAGCTGATAGGCGCCACCAGCCACTATGTGACCGAGGACCTGGACGAAGGCCCTATCATCGAGCAGGAAGTCACCCGCATTTCTCACCGCGACGAAGTGGACGACCTGATCCAGAAGGGCCGCGACCTGGAGAAAGTGGTGCTGTCGCGCGCCGTGCGCTGGCATATCGACAACCGCGTGCTGTCCTATAACAACAAGACGGTAGTCTTTGACTGAGAGCGGACATGCGCCTGCTGATTGACGATGTGGTGGATTTGCTGCGCTTCCGGGTCAAACCCCTGGGCGAGTACCAGTATCCGCGCTGGCAGACCCTGTTGTTTTTGATCGCGCTGGGCCTGGTGGCCAGCGCGGACACCGCCGAGCTGGGCAACAACCTGACCGGGCGCATGCTGTTCATGGTGCTGTTCACGCTGGCGGAAACCCTGTGTTTCGCCGGCTTCATCGGCTTGTGGCTGCGTTTTGCCAAGTGGGACGGCCATGGTTCGCTGTTCGGCCTGGTGGCGGTGGCCAGCGGTCTGCAATTCATCGAGCCGCTGACCAGCTGGTTGCCGGACGACGCGGCGCTGGCGGTCAACGCGGCCTTGTCCATCTTCGGCATCCTGGTGCTGGTCAACGCGCTGGCCGTGGTGTCCGGCATCCACCGCTTGCGGGTGGCGCTGGGCGTGCTGCTGTTCGCGCCGGTGGCCATGGTGCTGCTGGCCGGGGCCCTGTCGCTGGGGTCGGCCGCGGGCTGGGTGGACTTGCCCGCAGGCGTGGCCGACGCCGCGCGCGGTGCGGAGAGTTCGGCGCCCGCCACCGGCATCTGAGCCCGCGGGCTGGAAAAACAACAGGACATGCTTTGGCATGTCCTGTTTTACATGGGGCGCGCGGCGCTCAATCCACCTTGGCGATGTATCTGGCCAGGCCCAGCAAGGCGCGCAGCGCGTCGCCCTTGGCGGTGACCTCGCCGCGCAGCCGCGCGTAGCGGCGCAGGATGGCGCGGCCCTCTATGAACAGGTCCATGTCGGTGTCCGGCGAGGACACCAAGGCGATGCGTTCGATTTCCCCCTGCGGGCGCGGCTGGCCCTGCGCGATGCACAGGTAGACCTTGTGCGCGTTGAACGGGGTGATGTGATCGAACAGATACAGCATGGAGTTGATGCGCAGGCCGGTTTCTTCCCGCACTTCGCGGATCAGCGCCTGGGAGCGCAGTTCGCCGCGGGCGGCCTTGCCGCCGGGAAGGTTGTAGCGGCCGCCTTTGGCCGCGGTGACCAGCACGCCGTCAGGCAGTTCGATAATAGCGGTTGCGCGCCTGGCCAGGTCCGCGGGCAGGCGCTCGTTTCTTTTTTCTTCCAAAACACTCATTCTTCAAAAAATTAGTTAGGGCCACCGACTTGAGGGTGGCCCTGGATATTATTTTTCCGATTCTAAAGCACTAGACCGATCAGTCCAATAAGCTGTGCTCAAAATTTGTTCAAATATATGATTGGAATATGTTTTATCGAGCTGGTATGCGTTGTGAAAAAACTGGTTTGAAATATCAGGCCAGCTTGATGAGCAGGCCGCCCAGGCCCACCAGCAGGCAGTAGTAGCCAAACGGCCGCAAGGATTCGATTTCGCTTTTCTTGAAATAGCGCATCAGAAAAGCGGTGCTGGCGTAAGCGCAGGCGCCGGACAGCAGGCCGCAGGCCAGCAGCAAGCCGGCCGAGGCTTGGCTGTGCGCCAGCTTGGGCACTTCCAGCACGCCGGCGGCGGCGATGATGGGAGTGGCCAGCAGAAAGGAAAAGCGCGCGGAAGAGGCGTAGTCCAGGCCGTGGGCGAGGCCGGCCACCAGGGTGGCGCCGGAGCGGGAGAAGCCGGGCAACAGGGCCAGCGCCTGGCCGGCGCCAATCTTGATCGCGCCCGACAGGCTCAGTCTTTCCAGATCCAGATGGGCTTGCCTCCGTTTCAGGCGGTCGCCCCACAGCAAGAGCAGGCCGTTCAGACTGAGGAAGACCAGCACCGCGGTGGCGCTGCCGAACAGCGCGCGCAGCTGCTTTTCCAATAGCAGGCCCAGCAGGCCGGCCGGAACGGTGCCGGCGATCAATAGCCACAGCAGCCGGGCTTCCGGATTGTCTGCCTTGCCGCGGGCCTTGAGAAAGCCGCTGATCAATTGCAGCCAGTCGCGGCGGAAATACAGCAGCAGCGCGGCGGCGGTGCCCAGATGCAGCACCACCATGAAGGGCAGGAAGTCCGGGCTCGTGCGGTTGATGGACCAGTGCAGCCAGTCCGGGATCAGCACGCCGTGCCCCAGGCTGCTGACGGGAAAGAGTTCGCTGACGCCTTGGATGACGGCGAACAGCAGGGCTTCGATGGGATTCATGACGGGTCCTGTGGCGGTGGGAGGACGGCTTGCGCCGGCCTGCTTATCAACGCCGCCGCCACGGCCCGGTTGACCGGCTCAGCTCCGCTGCCGGCGCTCCAGCTCCTGTTCCTCCTCTTCCAGCCGGCGGCGGATGGCGGCGAAGAAGCGGTGAATGCCGTGCACGGATTCGGACAGCTCGGCCAGGCACTGTTGGCGTTGCGCCGGCGTCAGCACGGCAAGCTGGACCTCCGGGTCCGGATTGCGTTCGAAAGCCAGGGTCAGGATGGGCTCCAGCAGCGGCGCCTGTTCCGGATCGTCGAACAACAGGCCCCAGTCCTCGTTCAGCAACTGCATGCCTTCGGAGAAGCCCTCGGCCCAGTCGTTGCCGCGCAGCTCGCCGGCGGCGTCCGGCTCCAGCCAGGGCTGGAAGGCGCCGTCTTCGCGCAGCGCGGCGGAGATGTCCAGCCAATGTCCCATCAACAGTTTGGCGAACTGTTCCAGCGCCTTGTCGCTGGGGAAGGCGGAATCGTCGTCGAAGGCGTCGCCGATGATGACAGGCAGGCATTCGGTAGGCTTGATCTGTTCCGGGCCGCTGAGCAGGGCGGCGAAAAAGCCGTCCAGGCGTTCCAGGTTCATGCCTTGCTGCGGCAGGAAGCGGTTCAGGGTGGCGGCCAGGCGTTGGTAGTCGGCGTCGGAAAGCGGAGTATGGCTCATGGCGGACCAGGGCTAGGGGAAAAAAGCCCATTATCCGCCATCTGACGGCCAAGCGCACCGCCGGCCGCCAGCCGCGACACAATCGCGATGCGGAGGACTTGACGGCTCTGTTACAATTGTTCTTTTTTGACCCAACCTCTAATAGGTTTCCATCATGTTGACCGTGTATAACACCCTGACCCGCCAGAAAGAAGAGTTCAAACCCATCGAGCCCGGCAAGGTGTGTATGTACGTGTGCGGCATGACGGTCTACGACCTCTGTCATATCGGCCACGCGCGCATGCTGACGGCCTTCGACCTGATCTACCGCTGGTTCGTCGCCTCCGGCTACGACGCCACCTATGTGCGCAACATCACCGATATCGAGGACAAGATCATCAAGCGCGCCGCCGAGCGCGGCATTCTGCCGCAGCAATTGGTGGAAGAGACCATCGCTGACATGCGCCAGGACGCCGCGGCGCTGGGCCTGTTGTCGCCGACGTTCGAACCGCGCGCCACCCAGCACGTGCCGGGCATGGTGGCCCTGATCGAAAAACTGATCGCCAACGGCAAGGCCTACGCCGCCGACAACGGCGATGTGTATTACGCGGTGCGCGAGTTCGAGGGCTACGGCAAATTGTCCGGCCGCACCCTGGACAAGCTGCGCGCCGGCGAGCGGGTGGAAGTGGACCCGCACAAGCGCGATCCGCTGGACTTCGTGCTGTGGAAGGCCGCCAAGCCGGGCGAGCCGTCTTGGGACAGCCCGTGGGGTCCGGGGCGTCCGGGCTGGCATATCGAGTGCTCGGTGATGAGCTGTCATCACCTGGGCGAGCATTTCGACATCCACGGCGGCGGCGAGGATCTGCAGTTCCCGCACCATGAGAACGAAATCGCCCAGTCCGAGGGCGCGCATGGCCACCAGTACGTCAACTACTGGCTGCACAACGGCTTCATCAACGTCGACGGCGAGAAAATGTCCAAATCGCTGGGCAACTTCTTCACCATCCGCGACGTGCTGGGCCATTTCGACGGCGAGGTGATCCGCTTCTTCATCGTGCGCAGCCATTACCGCAGCCCGGTGAACTACACCGACAGCATCCTCGTCGACGCCAAGCACGGCCTGACCCGGCTCTACACCGCCTTGCGCGGCCTGGAGCTGCCGGCCGCCGCCGGCATAGACTGGAAGGACCCGTTCGCCGCGCGCTTCCAGGCGGCGATGAACGACGACTTCAATTCTTCGGAAGCGGTGGCGGTGCTGTTCGAACTGGCCGGCGAAGTCAACAAGAGCCGCGACCCGCGGCAGGCGCGGCTGCTGAAGGACTTGGGCGGCGTGCTGGGCCTGCTGCAGCGCGACCCGGAGGAGTTTCTCAAGGGTGGCGCCGGCGACGACGAGCTGTCGGCCGAAGCCGTGGAAGCGCTGATCCAGGCGCGCAAGGACGCGCGAGCCAGCAAGAACTGGGCGGAGTCCGACCGTATCCGCGACGAGCTTACCGCCAAGGGCATCGTGCTGGAGGACGGCGCCCAGGGCACCATCTGGCGTCGCGCCTGAGTCGTTGCCGCCGCCGCTGACAGTGGATTTTGGACTTGTCAAGCGGCGGCAAAGCGCGGATAATCGATAGTTTCGCAAGCAGTACAGGCAAATCCCCTGTACCCGATTTGAAAGGAAGACAGATGAAAACCGATATTCACCCGACTTACAAAGACCTGACCGTTACCTGCTCCTGCGGTAGCCAGTTCGTGACCAAGTCCACCATGTCCAAGGACGCGTTCGGCATTGAAGTTTGCTCCAACTGCCACCCGTTCTACACCGGCAAGCAAAAGATCGTCGACACCGCCGGTCGCGTTGACAAGTTCAACCAAAAGTTCGGCGGCTTCTTCAAGCGCTAAGCGCCGAGAACACGTTGGACACCCAGAAAAAGGCAGCTCAGGCTGCCTTTTTTCTATGATTCCGGCGCGCCGGCGGCGGCAGGGCCTGGCAGATCCCGGCCGGCGGCGCGCGCATCCACATCTGCAAGGTTGAGGCCATGGCGATCCACATCGTTTACCTGTCCCACGGCGGCAAGAAATACTACGACCAGACCCGCTTTTCCGTGTTGAGCCTGTTGCATCTGCTGCTGAAGCAGCAGCGGCAGGACGTGAAGATCATGGTGTACACCGACGCGCCGGACAGCGTGCCCGCGCATCCGCTGGTCCGCACCGAGGCCTTGAGCCGGGCGCAATTGCAAGCTTATCGCGGCCAGTTCGACTACGTGCACCGCATCAAGCTGGAAGTGATGCTCAAGGCGGCGCGCGAACTGGGCACCGCCGTGTTGTACGTGGATTGCGACACCCGCTGGCTGCGCGTGCCGGACGAGCTGTTCGCCCGGCTGGAGGCGGGAAACGCCAGCTGCATGCATGTCAACGAAGGCGTGTTCGGCCCCGGCTTCTTCCCGGACTACCTGGCCGCGGTGGACAAGCACGGCGCCGAGCTGCGCAAAATGGGAGTGGCCGACGTTCAGGGCCTGGCGATGTGGAACGCCGGCGTGGTCGGCGCTTCCGCCGACATGGTGCCCTTCTTCGAAACCGCCTTGCGCGTCAACGACTTCCTGCTGCCGCGCGTGGAAGCGCGCAACTGGACCGAGCAGTTGGCCTGGTCGCTGGTGGCCTGCGACGGCCGCCAGCCGCTGGCGCTGGGGGATGCGCTGCACCATTACTGGAACTACAGTTACGAGGCGCCGCTCTACCTGGCGGAGGTGTTCGCTGGCATGGAGGCGGATTGGGACGTGGCGCGGCAGGCGGCGTACTGCGGCGAATTCGCCTGGGACGAGGCGCGCCTGAAGGCGATACAGGCCGACCCCGAACACAAGCGTCAGCGCCGCCGCAACAAGCTGCGCAATTCCATTTCCAAGCGCAAGGTGGATTGGCGCATTCTGATCGCTCGGCTGCGCGGCGCTTTGCCGTCGGCTGACTGAAAGCGTTTGAACGAGAGTCATGCTTACTTATTCGGAACAATCCCAAACCCTGGCCAAGCCTACGGAAAAGCCGTGGATCCTGCTGCTGCTGTGCTTCGTCTGGTTGTGGCCCGGCATCCTGGGCCACGACCCGTGGAAGCCGGACGAGCCTTTCGTGCTGGCGGCGGTGCAGGGCATGCTGGACACCGGCAACTGGCTGCTGCCCACGGTGCAGGGCGCGCCCTACCTGGATAGCCCGCCCTTGTACTACTGGGTGGCGGCCTTCATGGTCAAGCTGCTGTCTCCCTGGCTGCTGCCGGCGCACGACGCCGCGCGGCTGGCCACGCCGCTGTTCATGGCGCTGGCCTTGCTGCTGGCCGGCATGACCGGCCGCGACCTGATCGGCCGTCGTCACGGCCGCAGCGTGGTGATGGTGCTGATAGGCTGCGTCGGCCTGGTGGAAACCGGCCACCAGCTGACCTCGGTGGTGGCCGGCTTCGCCGGTTTCGCCGCCGCCTTCTACGCCTTGTCCCTGACCCTGCGCTCGCCCGGCCTCGCCGGCGCCTTGCTGGGCGCGGCCAGCGCGGCGATCTTCCTCAGCGCCAGCCTGATGGAGCTGCTGTTGCTGTGGATGGTGGTCTTGCTGCTGCCGGCCTTCTCCGCCTGGCGCAGCAAGCAGTACGCGATCACCGTGCTGCTGGCCTTGCTGATCGCCGCGCCCACTTCCATGGTGTGGCCGCTGGCGCTGGCCAAGAGCCATCCGGACGCGTTCAGCCTGTGGTGGAACGACTACTCGCTGGGCCAGCTCAACGGCTTCGGCCGGGTGCAACTGTTCCACGACTTCGGCTATTACAGCCTGAACGCCTTGTGGTTCGCCTTCCCTGCCTGGCCGCTGGCCGGCTGGACCCTGTACCGCAACCGGGAACGGCTGGACCAGGCGCGCTTGCAATTGCCGCTGATGTTCTTCGCCGTGGTGCTGATCCTGCTGACCTTGTCCAGCCGGCCCAATATGACTTACGCGATTCCCTTGCTGTTGCCGCTGTCTCTGCTGGCGGCGGTGGAGCTGGACAACCTCAAGCGCGGCGCGGCGGCCTTCCTCAACTGGTTCGGCCTGATGACCTTCGGCTTCTTCGCGCTCTTGGTGTGGGCGGGCTGGGCGGCGATGAACTTCGGCTGGCCGCAGGGCCTGGCCGGACGCGCCCAATACTTCAGCCCCTATTACCAGGTGCATGTGTCCAGCCTGGCCGCGGTGTGCGCGGTGATCGCCACCCTGGTGTGGCTGTGGGCGCTGACGCGCAAGCATTTGCGCGGCCGCCAGGCCATCAGCAACTGGGCGGCGGGCCTGACTCTGCTGTGGGGTCTGGGCATGACCTTGTGGCTGCCGTGGTTCGACGCCGCCAAGAGTTACCGGCCGGTGGTGGAGCGGATGATGAAGGCGCTGCCGGCCAACGCCGCCTGCGTGGCGACCGAGAGCCGCAACCAGCTGGCGCTGATCAGCTGGCGCTACTACGCCGGCCTGGATCTGGTGTCCTATCCGGCGGGCAACGCCTCGCCTTGCGACTATCTGCTGGTGGTGCGCTCCGAAGACGAGGGCATCGCCGAGCCGGGCTGGGAAGTGCTGTGGTACGGCTCGCGCCCGCGCGAGGACAATATGAAGTTTGCGCTGTTGCGGCGCATTCACTCGCCATGAGTTGCGAAAAAACCCCGGCAAGCCGGGGTTTTTTCTTGGCCGCGCGCCGGCTCAGCTTTGCAGCTCGTCTAGGTTCTCGAACAGCTTCAGCGCTTCCGGGTTGGCCAGCGCGGTGAGATTGCTGACCGGCAGGCCATGGATCACGTTCTTCACCGCCAGCTCGACGATCTTGCCGCTGATGGTCTTGGGGATGTCGGCGACGGCGATGATCTTGGCCGGCACGTGGCGCGGGCTGGCGCCGGTCTTGATCTGCGCCTTGATCCGCTGCTGCAGGTCTTCGTCCAGCCGCGCGCCGGCGCGCAGGCGCACGAACAGCAACACGCGCTCGTCGTCCTGCCACTGCTGGCCGACGGCGATGCTCTCCAGCACCTCGTCGAAAGCCTCCACCTGGCGGTAAATCTCGGCGGTGCCGATGCGCACGCCGCCGGGGTTGAGCACCGCGTCGGAGCGGCCGTAGATGATCATGCCGTCGTGGGCGGTGAGTTCGGCGTAGTCGCCGTGGCACCAGATATTGTCGAAACGGCCGAAATAGGCCTGGCGGTACTTGCCGCCGTCGGCGTCGTTCCAGAAGCCCACCGGCATCGACGGGAAGGGGCGGGTGCACACCAGCTCGCCCTTCTCGCCGCGCACCGGTCGGCCGTATTCGTTGTAGATGTCCACCGCCATGCCCAGGCCGCGGCATTGCAGCTCGCCGCGGTAGACCGGCAGGCTGGCGCAACCCAGCGCGAAGCAGGACACGATGTCGGTGCCGCCGGACACCGAGGCCAGATTGATGTCGGCCTTGATGTTGGCGTAAACCCAGTCGAAGCTTTCCGCCACCAGCGGCGAGCCGGTGGAGAACACCGCGCGCAGCGAATCCAGCTTCCATTCCCGCGCCGGGACGATGCCGCTCTTGCGCAGGCCGTCTATGTATTTGGCCGAAGTGCCGAAATGGGTGAAGCGCTGCCGCTCGGCGTAGTCCCACAGCGTGCGGCCTTCGCCGACGAAGGGCGAGCCGTCGAACAGCATCAGCGCCGCGCCGGAAGCCAGGCCGGACGCCAGCCAGTTCCACATCATCCAGCCGCAGGTGGTGAAGTAGAACAGGCGGTCGCCGTGGTGCACGTCGCCGTGCAGCTGCTGTTCCTTCAGGTGCTGGAGCAGGGTGCCGCCGGCGCCGTGGACGATGCACTTGGGCTTGCCGGTGGTGCCGCTGGAATAGAGGATGAACAGCGGGTGCCGGAACGGCAGCCGTTCGAAGCTCAGCGCTTGCGGCTGGTAGGCGGCGGTGAAGTCCGCAAGGGTGATGGCCTTGGGCACGTTTTCCGCGAACACCCCGGTTTCGCCCAGATAAGGCACCACGATGATTTGCCGCACCGAGGGCAGCGCCTCCGCCAGCGCCGCCATCTTGGCGCGGATGTCCACCGCCTTGCCGGCGTACCAGTAGCCGTCCGGGCAGAACAGCAGCTTGGGTTCGGTCTGGCCGAAGCGCTCCACCGCGCCGTCCGCGCCGAAATCCGGCGAACAGCTGGTCCACACCGCGCCCAGGCTGTTGGCGGCCAGCATCGCGGCGATGGTTTCCGGCATATTGGGCATGAAGCCGGCCACGCGGTCGCCGGACTGGATGCCGGCGCCGCGCATCGCCTGTTGCAGCAGCGACACCTGGGCGCGCAGCTCGCGCCAGCTCCAGCGCCGCTGCAACTGGTCCTCGCCCCAGAACACCAGCGCGTCGCCGTCGTCGTCGCGGCGCAGCAGGTTCTCGGCGTAGCTCAGCCGCGCTTCCGGGAAGAAGCGGGCGGCCAGCATATTGTCGCCGTCGCTCAGCGCCGTCGCGCCCTTGTCGCCGATCACGCCGCAGTAGTCCCAGACCAATGACCAGAAGCGGGCCGGATCGGCCACGCTGGCGCGCCACAGCTCGGCGTAGCCGTTCAGCTTGCGGTCGTAGGCCAGCTCGGCCAGCTTGGTGAAGGCGGTCAGGTGGGCGCCGGCCAGGCGGCCGGCGGAGGGGGTCCAAATGGGCGTGTCGGGGGTCATGCTTTCTCCTGATATTTTCTCCGCGCGCCGGCCCATGGGCGGGCGGCGGCTTGTTATCGTTCCGGCTTGGCGCGGCGTTGATCGCCGATGGCGTGCGCCAGCTTGGAGGCCGGCGGCTTGCCCAGCGCGTCGGCGATGAACCAGGCGGTGTCCACCAGCGCGGCCAGGTCGACTCCAGTGCTATGGCCTTCGCCGTGCAGTAGGTAGACGACGTCCTCGGTGGCGACGTTGCCGGAAGCTCCCTGAGCATAAGGGCAGCCGCCCAGGCCGGCAACAGAAGAATCGAATGTCATCATTCCGGCGCGCAAACACGCATGAATATTGCTGATGGCCATGCCGTAAGTGTCATGGAAGTGGCCGGCAAGCTGCGTCATTGGCACAGTCTTGCTCACCGCCTCCAGCATCGCCAGCACGCTGGCCGGCGTGCCCACGCCTATGGTGTCGCCCAGCGAGATTTCGTAGCAGCCCAGGTCCAGCAGCCGCGCGGCTACCTCCGCCACCTTGGCCGGCGCGATGCGGCCCTCGTAGGGACAGCCCACCACGCAGGACACATAGCCGCGCACCGGCACGCCGGCCGCCTGCGCGCGCGCCGCCACCGGCGCGAAGCGTTGCAGGCTTTCGGCGATGCTGGCGTTGATGTTGCGCCGGCTGAAGCTTTCGCTGGCGGCGCCGAACACGGCGATTTCGCGCGCGCCGGCCGCCAGCGCCGCGTCCAGCCCCTGCTCATTGGGCACCAGCACCGGGTAGGCGACCGGCCCGGTCAGATCCAGCCCGGCCAGCATCTCGGCGCTGCCGGCCATCTGCGGCACCCATTTGGGCGAGACGAAGGCGCCGGCTTCTATGCTGCGCAGGCCGCTGGCGGCCAGGCGACGGATCAGCTCCAGCTTGACGGCGGTGGACAGCGCTTGTTTTTCGTTTTGCAGCCCGTCGCGCGGGCCCACTTCCACAATCTTCACATGCGGCACTTCGGCTCTCCGTTAGCGGCGGCGCGGTTGCACCGGGATGTAGATGTCCATCTGGCGCTGCGGCTGGTCCGGCGCGCAGCGGCCGTCGTAGCGCTCGAAGGTGCCCAGCGGCGCCTGCTCCCATTGCTTGGACGCCGGCAGCCAGTCTTGCATGATGTAGCGCCAGGCGGCCTGGATCGCCAGGCCGAACTCGGCGTCGCTGCCGGCCGGCTCGGTGGTGAACACCGCGCACTTGGCCGGCGGCGTGCGCCGCTGCGCGCAGCCGGGCGGCAGCGGCAAGGGCTGCGGGCATTCCATCCCTATCATATAGCCGAAGCGGCCGGTGTCCGGGTCGAAGTCGTGGATCAGCCCGTATTCGGCGGCGTCGGCGCGGCCCAGCGCCGCCAGCAGCGGCTGGCGTAGGGTGGCCGCGTATTCGCCCCAGAATTCGGGAATCTGGCGCAGATTGTCGCCGTTCTCCATCCGGGTGGCGATGCTGTAGCCGGCCAGGTTCAGGCCGGGGTGATTGATGATGATGGGGTCCATGGGTGTCACTCCGCTTCGAAGTCGACCAGTTCGTCGCCGTCGTTGACCTGCTCGCCGGTGCCGAAATAGAAAGCCTTGACCACGCCGTCCGCCGGCGCGGGGATGGTGTGCTCCATTTTCATCGCCTCCAGGATCAGCAGCGGCTCGCCCTTGCTGAGCTTGACGCCGGTGGCGGCCAGCAGGGCGACGATGCGGCCCGGCATCGGCGCTTTCAAATGGGTTTCGCCGTGCACTTCCTCCGCGGCCACCGCCAGCGGGTCCAGCCACTGAGCCTCCAGCCGCTGGCCGGCGGCGAACAGCACCCGTTGCTGGCCGCTGCGGGCGACCACGGCTTCCAGTTGTTTGTCGTCCAGCCGCGCGCGCAAGCTTGCGCCGTCCAGGCTGCCGGCGGCGGAGAATTGGCGGCCGGCGGCGGCGATCTCGAAGCCGTCGCCCAGATGGCGCAGCGTCACCGGGTAATCGTGGCCGGCGATGTGGAAGGCGAGGCTGCGGCTGAGCGCGCCGTTGAGCCGCCAGCCGGCGCTGGCCGGGTAGGCGCCGGGCGCGGCCAGCGCTTCGGCCAGGGCCAGCAGCGCCAGTTGTTCGGCTTCGGGCGCGGCCGGCGGCGGCAGCAGCGCGTCGTGGTGACGGGCGATCAGGCCGGTGTCCACCTGGCCGCCGGCGAAACTGGCGTGCTGCACGATGCGGCGCAGGAAGGGAATATTGGTGGTGACGCCGGCCACCTGATAGTCGGCCAGCGCCGCGTCCAGCCGTTGCAGCGCCTGGCGGCGGTCCTCGCCCCAGACAATCAGCTTGGCGATCATCGGGTCGTAGAAGGGCGAGATGCTGTCGCCGGCGACGACGCCGGTGTCGATGCGCACAAGGGCGGATTCCGCCGGCGCGCGCAGGTGGTAGAGGGTGCCGGTGGCGGGCAGAAAGCCCTTGTCCGGGTCTTCGGCGTAGATGCGCGCCTCGATGGCGTGGCCGCTGATGCTGAGCTGTTCCTGGGCCAGGGGCAGCGGCTGGCCGCTGGCGACGGCCAATTGCCAGGCCACCAGGTCCTGGCCGGTGATCATCTCGGTGACCGGGTGCTCCACTTGCAGCCGGGTATTCATTTCCATGAAGAAGAAGCGGCCGGGGCTGCCGTCGGCCAGCACTTCCATGATGAATTCCACCGTGCCGGCGCCGACATAGCCCACCGCGCGGGCGGCGGCGCAGGCGGCCGCGCCCATCGCTTCGCGGGTGGCCGGCGGCAAGTCCGGCGCCGGGGCTTCCTCCAGCACTTTCTGGTGGCGGCGCTGCACCGAGCAATCGCGCTCGAACAGGTACACGCATTGGCCGTGGCTGTCGGCGAACACCTGGATTTCCACATGGCGCGAGCGCGGCAGGTATTTCTCCACCAGCACCTTGTCGTCGCCAAAGCTGGCGCGCGCCTCGCGCTGGCAGGAGGCCAGCGCCGCCTCGAAGTCCGCGGAAGCTTCCACGATGCGCATGCCCTTGCCGCCGCCGCCGGCGCTGGCCTTGATCAGCACCGGGTAGCCGATGGCGTCGGCCTGGCCGCGCAGGAAATCCGGCTCCTGGCGCTCGCCGTGATAGCCGGGCACCAGCGGCACCTGGGCCCGCTCCATCAGCGCCTTGGCCGCGGATTTGCTGCCCATCGCGGCGATGGCGGAGGCGGGTGGGCCGATGAAGGCGATGCCGGCGGCCTCGCAGGCGGCGGCGAAGTCCTCGTTTTCGGACAGGAAGCCGTAGCCGGGGTGGATGGCTTGCGCGCCGCTGCGGCGGGCGATGTCCAGGATCAAGTCGCCGCGCAGATAGGAATCCGCCGCCGGGGCCGGCCCCAGTCGGTAGGCCTCGTCGGCCATTTTGACGAAGCGGGCGTTGGCGTCGGCGTCGGAGTGGACGGCGACGGTGGCGATGCCGAGCGCGCGCGCGGTCTTGATCACGCGGCAGGCGATTTCACCGCGGTTGGCGATCAGTATTTTATTGAACATGGTCCGTCCCTTGTTTCTTGTTCACGTCATGACCAGTTGGGCGGCCGTTTTTCGAAGAAGGCGGCCAGGCCCTCGCGCGCCTCGGCGCCGGCGCGCACGCTGGCGATCTGGCCGGCGGTGTCCTCCAGCAATTGATCGTCCCAGGGCGAGCCTTCGCGCAGCATGGCCAGCAAATCCTTGGCCGAGGACAGCGCCTGCGGCGCGCCCTGGGCCAGCGCCTCGGCGACCTCGGCCACGCGCGCGTCCAGCGCCTCGGCCGGCACCACCTCGTGCACCAGGCCGATGCGCAGCGCGGTGGCGGCGTCGATGCGCTCGGCGGACAGGAAATAGCGCCGCGCCTGACGCCAGCCTATCGCGTCGGCTACGTAAGGGCCGATGGTGGCCGGCACCAGGCCCAGCCTCACCTCGGTCAGGCCGAACTTGGCGGCCTCGGTGGCGATGGCCACGTCGCAGACCGCGGCCAGGCCGGTGCCGCCGGCCAGCGCCGCGCCGTGGATGCGGGCGATCACCGGCTTCTTGCTGCGGTAGACGCTCTTGAGCATGGCCGCCAGCCGTTGCGCGTCGGCCAGATTCTGCTCCTCGCTGTAACCGGCGGCGCGGCGCATCCAGTCCAGGTCCGCGCCGGCGGAAAAGCTTTTGCCGCGGCCGGCCAGCACGATGACGCGGCAGTCCGCCTGCAGCTGCAGATGGGTGAAGGCGGCGGTCAGCTCGGCGATCAGGGTTTCGTTCATCGCATTGTGGATGTCCGGCCGGTTCATCCAGATCGTCGCGGTCTTGCCGCTGTGTGCGATTTCAAGCGTGGTGTAGCTCATCGGTTTCGCCTTTATCCGTCACATCCGGAACACGCCGAAGCGCGTGCTTTCCACCGGGGCGGACAGGGCCGCCTCCAGCGCCAGGCTCAGCACCTCGCGGGTTTGCGCCGGGTCTATCACCCCGTCGTCCCACAGCCGCGCGCTGGCGTAATAGGGGTGGCCCTGGCGCTCGTACTGCTCGCGCACCGGCGCTTTCAGCGCCTCTTCCTGCTCGGCGCCGAAGGCGTCGCCCAGCTGTTCCTTCTTCACCTGGGCCAGCACGCCGGCCGCCTGTTCGCCGCCCATCACCGAGATGCGGCTATTCGGCCACATCCACAGGAAGCGCGGCGAATAGGCGCGGCCGCACATGCCGTAGTTGCCGGCGCCGAAGCTGCCGCCTATCAGCACGGTGAACTTGGGCACGCGGGCGCAAGCCACGGCGGTGACCAGCTTGGCGCCGTCCTTGGCGATGCCGCCGTTCTCGTACTTCTTGCCCACCATGAAGCCGGTGATGTTTTGCAGGAACAACAGCGGAATGCCGCGCTGGCAGCACAGTTCGACAAAGTGCGCGCCCTTGAGCGCGGACTCGGAAAACAGGATGCCGTTGTTGGCGATGACGCCGACGCGGTAGCCGTTGAGGCGGGCAAAGCCGGTAACCAGGGTGGCGCCGTAGTTTTGCTTGAATTCGTCGAACTCGGAATCGTCCACCAGCCGGGCGATGATCTCGCGCACGTCGAAGGGCTTTTTCGGGTCCGCCGGGATCACGCCGTAGATTTCCTCGGCGGCGTAGCGCGGCGGGCGCGGTTCGGCGCGGTCCAGCTCGCCCTGTTTGCGCCAGTTGAGGCTGGACACGATGCGGCGGGCGATGGACAGCGCGTGGGCGTCGTTTTGCGCCAGGTGGTCGGCCACGCCGGACACGCGGGCGTGTACGTCGCCGCCGCCCAGCTCCTCCGCGGTCACCACCTCGCCGGTGGCCGCCTTCACCAGCGGCGGGCCGCCCAGGAAGATGGTGCCTTGTTCCTTGACGATGACGGTTTCGTCGGACATCGCCGGCACATAAGCGCCGCCAGCGGTGCAGCTGCCCATCACCACCGCGATCTGCGGGATGCCGGCGGCGGACAGATTGGCCTGGTTGTAGAAGATGCGGCCGAAGTGCTCGCGGTCCGGGAACACCTCGTCCTGCAAGGGCAGGAAGGCGCCGCCGGAATCGACTAGATACACACAAGGAAGACGGTTGTCGCGCGCGATCTCTTGAGCGCGCAAATGCTTCTTCACCGTCATCGGGTAATAAGTGCCGCCCTTGACCGTGGCGTCGTTGGCGATGATCAGGCAATCCACGCCGGCGATGCGGCCGATGCCGCTGATCAGGCCGGCGCCGGGCGCGTCGTCGTCGTACATGCCGAAGGCCGCCAGCTGCGACAGCTCCAGGAAGGGCGCGCCGGGGTCCAGCAGCAGATCGATGCGCTCGCGCGGCAGCAGCTTGCCGCGGGCGGCGTGCTTGGCGCGCGCCTTGTCGCCGCCGCCCAGCGCCGCCTTGGCCACCTTGTCGCGCAGATCGGCCACCAGCGCGCGCATCTTGTCAGCGTTGGCCTGGAAGTCCGCCGCGCGCGGCGAGAGTTTGGATTCGAGGATGGGCATATCGTTTTACCTTGTCATTCGCCGTCGACGAAGCGTGCGGTCAAGTCTTGTTGGAGTGCGGCCGAGTGCGGCAGGAGAAAATGCCCGAGGCAAGGCTGCGCCACGCGGCATCAGGCATTTTCTCCGCCGGGACTACCGGGTTTCCGCCATCAGCTCGCGGCCTATCAACCAACGACGAATCTCGCTGGTGCCGGCGCCGATCTCGTACAGCTTGGCGTCGCGCAGCAGCCGGCCAGTCGCGTATTCATTGATGTAGCCGTTGCCGCCCAGGCACTGGATGGCGTCCAGCGCCATCTGGGTGGCGCCTTCCGCCGCGTACAGAATCGCGCCGGCGGCGTCCTTGCGGGTCTGGCGGCCGGTTTCGCCGCGGTCCAGCGCCTGGCCCACCGCGTAGACATAGGCGCGGCTGGCGGACAGCTTGACGTACATGTCCGCCAGCTTGCCCTGCATCAGCTGGAAATCGCCGATGGCCTGGCCAAACTGCTTGCGGTCGTTCAGATAGGGCACCGTGATGTCCATGCAGGCCTGCATGATGCCCAGCGGGCCGGCGGCCAGCACCGCGCGTTCGTAGTCCAGGCCGCTCATCAACACCTTGACGCCGTTGCCTTCGCCGCCCAGCACATTGGCGTCCGGCACGAAACAGTTGTCGAAGAACATGGGGTAGGTGTTGGAGCCGCGCATGCCCAGCTTGTCCAGCTTGCTGCCGTGGCTGAGGCCGGCGAAGCCGCGCTCCACGATGAAGGCGGTGATGCCCTTGGCGCCGGCGCTGACGTCGGTCTTGGCGTAAACCACCATCACGTCCGCGTCGCCGCCGTTGGTGATCCACATCTTGCTGCCGTTGAGCAGGTAGCCGCCGTCGGCCTTGTCGGCCTTCAGCTTCATGCTGACCACGTCGGAGCCGGCGTTGGGCTCGGACATCGCCAGCGCACCGACATGCTCGCCGGACACCAGCTTGGGCAGCAGCCGGCGTTTTTGCTCGTCGTTGCCGTTCTTGTGGATCTGGTTGACGCAGAGATTGGAGTGCGCGCCGTAGGACAGGCCCACCGAGGCGGAGGCGCGGCTGATTTCTTCCATCGCGATCATATGCGCCAGATAGCCCATCTGGGTGCCGCCGTACTGCTCGTCCACCGTCATGCCCAGCAGGCCCAGGTCGCCGAACTTGCGCCACAGATCGGCCGGGAACAGGTTGTCGCGGTCGATGTCGGCGGCGCGCGGGGCGATTTCGCCTTGGGCGAAGTCGCGCGCGGTTTCGCGCAACATGTCGTAGGTGTCGCCAAAGGCGAAGCGCAGGCTGCTGTACATGGTTTCTCTCCTCTGATGGGCGCGCGTGATTCGCGTGATATGCTCTATCATTACTTACGTTTACGTAAGCGTCAACATGGCAACGACGGAAACCGGCGTGAAACCGTTATCATGGCCGGGTTTGCATGCAGAGAACAGACAATGACGATATGGGTGGACGCGGACGCCTGTCCCAAGGTGATCCGCGAAACATTGTGCCGGGCGGCGCAGCGCACCGGCGTGGAGCTGGTGTTTGTCGCCAATCAGCTATTGACGGTGCCGAAAGCGCCCAATATCCGCGCCTTGCAAGTCCCCAAGGGTTTTGACGTGGCGGACAACGAGATTGTCCGCCGCATCGCGGCGAACGATCTCTTGATCACCGGCGACATTCCCTTGGCGTCCGAGGCCTTGGGTAAGGGCGCGCAGGCGCTGAACTGGCGCGGCGATGTGTATTCGCCGGACACCATCGCCGCGCAGTTGACGATGCGGGATTTCATGGACACGCTGCGCGCCAGCGGCGTGCAGACCGAAGGCCCGCCGCCCTTGAGCCAGGCGGACCGCCAGGCTTTTGCCCGCCAGCTGGATATCTGGCTGGCCAAGCGGCGGGGCTGAGGCGGCAGCGGTTATGGAGGAGAGGGGAGCCGCGTGGGTATCGCTGCGCTCCTCCCACCCTACCCATGACGAGCCACTGCGCGTAGGGTGGGAGGAGCCGTAGGCGATACCCACCAGCCGCTCCCGTTTCCAGCGCCAATAGGTTTTAGCCTTTCTTCTTTCTACGCGGCTTCCTCTGCAAGGTTTCCAACTCGTCCAGGCTGAGATGGAAGCGTTGCAGCGCCTCCACATGCTGCGCCAGGTCCACCTGTTGCGCCCCCAAGTTCAGCAGTATCTCCAGATAGTTGAAGAAGCTTTTGCACATGCTGCGGCGGTGGCTACGGTCGCGGAAATCCATATCGCTGGCGATGCGGAACAGCAGTCCGCGCGCCGAGTGCTGGCGGTTGAGCTTCAGCAACTGCGCCAGATGGGCGGCGTATTGGCGGCCCAAGGCGCAGGCTTCAAACTCATTCTTAGGCTCGGCCGGCTGCCAGTAATGCGGATAAGTGCGGCCAGCAATGCGGCGGATGAAGGGCAGGCTGAGGTCTTTGGCGTGGGGGCCGGCGAAGCGGTAGCGCGAGCGTGGACCTAGCGGCGGGAGTTGGGATACGGAGTCCAGACGGATGTCTTGGGTTTCAGTAGTGGACGAAGTGAGTTCGATGCCTTGCATCGGACGGACGAGCTTTATCATTTGCAGCCTCCTGATTGGTCTACCGGTGAATTACTGCTAAAGCTGACGCGCCCGTGAGGCGTCACTTGCCACGGGCTGCCAGAATAGGCAAAGCAATAACGACGGTTGCACTGTGGAAACAGCACATCCGCGGTAGGAGTCCAAGTCGGGAGACTAAGCCCGAGCGCCGCGATTGCTGCGGCGCGGGGGCTATTGTTGGGGAGGAGGGAAAGGGCGTCAAGCCGGAGAAGTCCGGCAAAGAAAATCATCGCCGGAATCCAGTTCAGTGCAGCGGGGTTCCGCGTGGGCATCGCTGCGCTCCACCCACCCTACCAAAGTCGAGCGGCAGCCCGTAGGGTGGGTGGAGCCGCAGGCGATACCCACCAGCAATCCCCTCCAGCGAGCATGTCAGGCATCCAACGCCCCCTCTCTGCGCGGCGGGGTTCGCGTGGGCATCGCTGCGCTCCACCCACCCTACCAAAAGGCGAGCGGTCGCGCGTAGGGGGGGGGAGCCGCAGGCGATACCCACCAGCGGCAGCCACTAAGCTCCCCAAACAACAACGCCCCCAAAGCGGGGGCGTTGCAGAGTGCGGCGAGGGAGTCAGGCCTTGCCCAGATGCGGCTCGGCTTCGAACTCCGCTTCCTTGCTGCTGCCCGGCTGACGTATGGTCAGCGAGAACAGCAGCGCGACGATCAACAGCGCCAGGATCAGGTGGAAGGTGGCCAGGAAGCCGCCGAACAGCGAAGCGACGATGGAGCCGACGATGCTGCCGATGCCGAAGCCCAGGTAGATCACGCCGTAGTTCTTGGTCAGATTGTTGAGGCCGAAGAAATCGCTGACCAGCGACGGGTAGACGGTGATGGTGCCGCCGAAGCTGAAGGCGACGCAGGCGATGGCCAGGAAGAACAGGGTGGCGTTCAGGGGCACGAACAACAAGGTCAGCATGCCGGCCAGCGCGGAGACTTGGGCGATGGTGATGACCCGGATGCGCGGCATCTTGTCGGAGAGGATGCCCAGCACCAGGCGGCCGGACAGATTGGCCACGGCGATCACCGCCACGGCGTTGGCGGCGGTCAGCGCCGGCAGGTGCACATAGCTTTCGCCGATGTCCTTGGCCACGCCGATCACGTACAGGCCGCTCATGCACACGGTCAGGAACATCAGCGCCAGCATCCAGTACTGCGGCTGGCGCATCGCCTCGGCCAGGGTGTAGTCATGGCTGGCGTTCTGTTGCGCGGCGGCTTGTTGCTGCGGCGCGTCGCGCATCAGCAGGCTGCCGGCCACCACCATGGCCATGGCGATCAGGCCCCACAGTTCAAAGGTGGTTTCCAGGCTGAAGCGGGCCAGCAGCGCCAGATTGATGTATTTGAAGCCCAGGCTGCCCAGGCCGTAAGCGCCGATGGCGCAGGCGGACACCAGGCCCTTGCGCTCCGGGAACCATTTGACGCAGTTGGACAGCGTCAGCAGGTAGCCGGCTCCGTCGGCCAGGCCCACCAGCACGCCGGCGCACAGATAGAGCATGATCAGGTTATTGGCTTGGGCGGTGAGGAAGAAGCCCAGGCCCAGCATCAGGCCGGCGCCCAGGGTGACGCGTTGCACGCCGAAGCGTTCCTGCAATTTGCCGGCCAGCGAGGAGGCCACCGCCAGCGCCAGGCTGAGCAGGCCAAAGGCGAAAGCCACTTGGCTGACCGGTTCCGACAGCTTGGCGGAGAGTTGGGCGTTGAACAGGCTCCAGGTGTAGACGGAGCCTAGGGCGAACTGGGTGAGGACGGTGCCGGCCAGGGTACGGTAGCGGATGGTGTTGCTTGAGGCGTTCATGGCGCTGCTCGCTTAAAGTCATTACTGTTGGTGCGACTATAAGCCTGTGCTTATGTAGGGGGCGCGGCGGCGGCATGAGATGCAGGCGCCGCGGAATGAAGTGCAGACGGCGGCGAACCAGTTGCAGGCCCTGAAAATGGCGCGCGTGAGTGGATGGCATTTCCATTGTCAAGCCGGCTTGCCAATGGAATGTCTGGCCTTAGAGCCTGTTCAAAATCTCGCGAGCCAGAGCGAGACAAGGCGAAAACGGCTGAGAAAGCGGAGTGGACATAGGGTACATGAGCATTTCGAAGCCGGTTTCAACGCCGTATCGCCGCAGCGCAGCAGATTATGAACAGGTTCTTATTCAGGAGCCGGCTGGCAGCCGGTTTGATGCGCCGCGCGGGCGACCAACGCTCAAAGATGCATCAACTGCCGGAAGGCCTTGATATTGCTGCGGCTGACCGGGATTTCCGCCTTCAGGTCATACAGCTTGATGATGTAGGTGCTGTTGAGCCAGGGCGCGATTTCGCGGATTTTGTGGATGTTGACGCAGTAGGAGCGGTGGCAGCGGAAGAAGCTGTCGGCCGGCAGGCGGGCGACGAATTCGCTGATGCTCATCGACATCACGTAGCGGTCGTGCGCGGTGTAGACCAGGGTGACTTTCTCGTCGGCCTCGGCGTAGTAGATCTGTTCGCAGGGGGTGACGATGATGCTGTCGCCCTTGACCAGATTGACGGTGCGGCTGGCGGCCGGGGCCTCGGCCGGCGCGGCGGCGGCCGCCGGCGGCGTCTGCGCTTCCAGCTTGGCCAGCAGATTGATGATGCGGGCTTCGTTGTAGGGCTTCAGGATGTAGTCGAAGGCCTCGACTTCAAACGCTTCCACCGCGAACTCCTTGTAAGCGGTGACGAAGACGATGCGCGGCGGCCGCGACGATTTGTGCAGGTTCTTGGCCAGCAGCAGGCCGTCTATCGACGGGATGTTGATGTCCAGAAACACCACGTCCACTTCGTGTTCCTGCAGGAATTTGAACGCTTCCAGCCCGTCTTCCACACTGGCGACGATGTCGATGCGGCTGTGCTCGCGGATCAGGTAGGCCAGTTCCTCGCGCGCCAGGTATTCGTCTTCCACGATCAGGGCTTTCAGCATGCCGGCTCCTCGGTGGCGGGCAGATCGAAACAAACGGCGGTGCCGGGCTCCAGCCGGGTTAGCCGCAAGCCCTCGCCGTACAGCAGCTTGAGCCGCTGGTTGACGTTGCTCAGGCCTATGCTGCGGCTGGACAGCGTGCCGGCGGCCACGCCGTCCAGCACTTCCTGGCTGACGCCGTAGCCGGTGTCGCGCACGCAGACATGCACCTTGCCGCCGTCGCGCTTGACCGCGATGCTGACCCGGCCCGGCTCCTTGCGCGGCTGGATGCCGTGCAGGATGGCGTTTTCCACCAGCGGCTGCAACAGCAGGCTGGGGATGCGCACGTGGACGTCGTCGATGTCGAACTCCACCGTCAGCTTGGCGCCGAAGCGCGCCTGTTCTATCGCCACGTAGTCGCGCACTTGCTGCAGTTCTTCCTGGATGTCGATCAGCCGGTCGCCCAGCGACAGGTTGTAGCGCAGGTAGTCCGCCAGGTTGGAGATCAGCTGGCGCGCCTGTTGCGGCTGGATGCGGATCAGCGAGGAGATGGCGTTCAGGGCGTTGAACAGGAAGTGCGGGTTGATCTTGCTTTGCAGCGCGCTGAATTCCGCCTTGCGCGCCATCTCTTCCAGCTGTTTGACCCGCGACACTTCCATCTGGGTGGAGATCAGCTGGGACAGGCCCACCGCCACTTCGCACAGCGGCGTGCTGATGCCGTGGCTCTTGCGGTAGAAGATTTTCAGGGTGCCGCTGACGCCGGCTTTTTCGCGCAGCGGGATGATGATCACCGAGTGGAAGTCCGCCAGGTGGTATTGCTGCAGATTGTTCTCGATGATGATCTGGTCGCCGGCGATGGCCTGGCGGGTGATGGCGCCGATGGCGGAGTGCTCGTCCATCTCGTAGTAGTCCTTGCCCAGGCCCACGTAAGCCAACACGTCCGAGGTGTTGGTGATGGCCACCGCGTCGGCGTCCAGCTGGTCCCGGATCACGGTGCAGACCTGGACCATGGCGTCGCGGTCCAGGTTCTGGAAATAGGGCAGGGTGCGGTTGGCGATGGTCAGCGCCAGCTTGGCCTGGCGCGCGGCCAGCAGTTCTTTTTCGTCGTTCAGGTCTTGCACCAGCTTGATGATCAGGCCGACGCAGACGGTGCCGACAATCATAGGGAAGGCGATGTGGCGGACGATGGGCACGCCCACCGCCGGCTCGGTCAAGAGCAGGATCAGGCCCATGGTCAGCCCTTCGCATAGCATGCCGGCCAGGATGCCGTACAGCCACAGCCGTCCTCTGCCGGCGCGGCAGTGGATCCAGGTGGCCAGCAGGCCGGCGCAGACGCTGGAAATCAGGCAGGGCAGCGAGGTGTAGCCGTTGATGTCGATCAGGTAGCGGTGCAGGCCGGAGACGATGCCGGCCGGTATGCCCACCCAGGGGCCGAACAGGATGCCGCCGGACAGGATGGCGATGATGCGCACATTGACCAGCGAGCCGTCCACCGGAATGCCGGTATAGGTGCTGAACACGGCGAACAGGCAGAACAGCAGCGACACCGCCGCCAGTTCGGCCGGGCTGTGGTCCTGTTTGCGCAGCAGGTGTTGAAACGGGCGGGTGCGGGTGAGGAAGAACAGCGCCATCAACATCAGCGCCGCCCGCTCGAACACCGCCAGCAGCATGGCTTGGTTTTCTATCATGGCGTCGGGAATGGGGCGGCCGCGCCCGGTCGGGCCGGCCTCAAGCCCTGATTTTAAGTCATGCGGCGGGCTTTGGCCGCAGGCGGGCGCAGATTAGGCGGGCGTCATGTCCTGGGCGGCTCCAACTCCGCCAGCAACTCCGCCAGCTTGCGGTCCAGCGTGTCCTGGCTGCGCTGGTTGAGGCCGGACAGGATGGCGTGCTCGTTGGCCACGTGGGCGGTGACGGCGCGGTCTATCAGCTCCAGCCCGCTTTCAGTCAAGCGCACCAGAGTGCTGCGCGCGTCCTCGGCGCAGGCGGGGCGATCTATCCAGCCCTTGCTTTCCAGTACTTTCAAGCGGTGGGTCATGGTGCCGGAGCTGATCATCAGCGAGGAGAACAGCGCGGTGGGCGCCAGGCTGTGCGGCGCGCCGGCGCGCCTGAGCGTGGCCAGCACGTCGAATTCCCAGCCGCTGAGGCCGAATTGCTCGAAAGTGGCGTCCAGCCTGTGCTGCAGCAGCACGGAGCAGCGGCGCAGCCGGCCGATCAGGCCCATCGGCGCCACGTCCAGGTCCGGCCGTTCCCGGTGCCATTGCGCCAGGATGGCGTCCACGGCGTCACCTGTATTCTGTTGCGTCATGCGCATTCCTTTATCTTGAATTCAAGATTTTATTTGTCTTGAATTCAAGGTAATGTTATCTTGAATTCAAGTCAGTTTTCGATGCGATTATAAGCGATTGCGAAAGGAATGCCCATGTCTGCGCGCCTGATGGCCTCCCGTTGGAGCGATGTGTTGTTGACCGCGATGGCCCCGGCGATCTGGGGCTCCACCTATATCGTCGCCACCCAGCTGCTGCCGCCGGACCGGCCGTTCACCGCCGCCTTGCTGCGGGTGCTGCCGGCCGGTTTGTTGTTGATCCTGGCCAGCCGCCACCTGCCGCGGCGCGGCGACTGGGGCCGCCTGCTGGTCTTGTCCGCCTTGAACATCGGCGTGTTCCAGGCGCTGTTGTTCGTGGCCGCCTACCGCTTGCCGGGCGGCCTGGCCGCGGTGTTGGGCGCCACCCAGCCGCTGTTGGTGATGGGCCTGGCCTGGGGGCTGGACGGCCGCCGCCCGGCGCGGGTGGCCGCCTGGGCCGGCGTGGCCGGGGTGGCCGGCATGGCGGCCTTGCTGCTGTCGCCGGGCGCGGTCTGGGACGGCGTGGGCATGTTGGCGGCGCTGGGCGGCGCGGCGGCGATGGCCAGCGGCACCTATCTGACCCGGCGCTGGCGGCCGGCCGCGCCGCTGGCCGCCTTGACCGGCTGGCAGCTGGGCCTGGGCGGGCTGATGCTGGCGCCGCTGGCCTGGGCGCTGGACCCGGCCTTGCCGGCTCTGGGCGCGGCGCAGTGGCTGGGCTACGGCTATCTCTGTTTGTTCGGCGCGCTGTTGGCCTATTTGCTGTGGTTCCGCGGGCTGAGCCGGCTGCCGCCGGTGGCGGTGTCCTCGCTGGGCTTGCTCAGCCCGCTGACCGCGGTGTTGCTGGGTTGGCTGCTGCTGGGGCAGGCGCTGGGGTTGTTGCAGCTGGCCGGCCTGGCCACGGTGCTGGCCAGCGTGTTGGCGGTGCAGCGCAGCATGGCCGCGCCGCCGGCTGCGGACAATCAGATCATGGCCGGCGCGGCGCGCGTCCGGTCTTGAGCGGTAATGAAATCAATCAGAAGAAATCACTCAAAGGAACCTGTTCATGAAGAGCGCTTTGCAAACCCTGTTGGAAAACCGCGTGTCGGCCAATCATTTCGATCCCGCCCACGTGTTGGCGGACGCGGAGATTGAGCAACTGCTGAACGCCGCCACCCGCGCGCCGTCGGCCTACCATTTGCAGAACTGGAAGTTCGTCGCGGTGCGCAGCGCCGAGGCCAAGCGCCGTTTGCAGGCGGCCAGCTACGGCCAGCAAAAAGTGGCGGACGCAGCGGTGACCTTTATCTGCTGCGGCACCTTGAACGCGCATCGCGGGCTGGAGGCGTCGCTGCGGCCGGCGGTGGAGGCCGGCATTCTGCCGCCTGAGGTCAGCGACAGTTGGCAGCGCGCGGCGGAGAACGCCCACCGGGACGACGCGCGCGCGCAGCGCGACGAGGCGATCCGTTCCGCGTCGTTGGCGACGATGGTCTTGCTGCTGGCGGCGGAGGAGCGCGGCCTGGCCAGCTGCGCGCTGGGCGGTTTCGACGCGGCCGCGGTGGCGCGGGAGTTTGGCCTGGCTGCGGACGAGTTGCCGGTAATGCTGGTGACGGTGGGGCGGGCGGCGGCCGGCAATTGGCCGCAGAAGCCGCGCCGGCCGGTGGCCGAGGTGATGGTGTTGGCTTGATGGTCTGCTTGATCGTGAACCGGCTCAATGTCCGCCGCATTCGCGCAGGCGGGGTTTTGAACCGGTTCGCCGCTATCGGAACGTGTTTACGATCTCGCGAGCTAAGGCGAGACAAGGCGAAAACGGCTGAGAAAGCGGAATGTACGCGTGGTACATGAGCATTTCGAAGTTGTTTTCAACGCCGTATCGCCGACGCGCAGCAGATCGTAAACAGGTTCTCAGGCGCTGCGCGCGGCCGGCGGCTGCGCCAGCACCGTGCGGCAGTGGCTTTCCAGGCGGGTGATTTCTTCCAGCACCGCGTCGATGTCGCGGCGTTGTTCTTCCAGCTGGCGGCGGCGTTCCAGCACCAGATCCAGCAATTTCTGCGACTGGCCGGCCTCGTCGTGGGCCTGTTCGTACAGGTCCAGGATTTCGCGGATGTCGGACAGCGACAGGCCGATGCGCTTGCCGCGCAGAATCAGCTTGAGCCGGGCGCGGTCGCGGCGGTTGAATACCCGCTGGCGGCCGTCGCGCTGTGGTTCTATCAGGCCCTGTTCCTCGTAGAAGCGGATGGTGCGCAGGGTGACGTCGAAATCGCGCGCCAGGTCGGAGATGCTGAAGAATTCGGGTTCGGTCATGGTGTGTTCCAGGGCAAGCGGCGATTGTAGCTTTTTTTTAACGCGTTCTCAGCCCTAGCATGATTTACGTTTACGTAATCGTCAACTTGTGGGATGAATGAAAAAAACAAGACCAATACGTACCGTCCACCAGGAGAGAGATGAGATGACCCTGCCCAGCTATGTCCATGGCGCCAGCCCGCAACCCTTGATCGGCCAGACCATAGGCCAGTTGTTCGACCAGACCTGTCGCGAGCACGCCCGCCGCGAGGCGCTGGTGGTGCGCCACCAGCAGATACGCTGGTGCTACGAGGAACTGCGCGAGCAGGTGGACCGGCTGGCCTGCGGCCTGATCCGGCTGGGGCTCAAGCCCGGCGACCGCATCGGCATCTGGTCGCAGAACAACGCCGAATGGGCGCTGACCCAGTTCGCCACCGCCAAGGCTGGCCTGATCATGGTCAACATCAATCCGGCTTATCGCCGCTCCGAGCTGGAATACGCGCTGAGCAAGGTGGGCTGCCGCGCGCTGATCCTGTCGCCCAGCTTCAAGAGCAGCGACTACCTGGCGATGGCGGCGGACCTGCTGCCGGAGCTGGCCGCCTGCGAGCCGGGCCGGCTCCGCTCCGCCGCCATGCCGCAGCTGGAGATGGTGATTCGCCTGGGGCAGCAGCGCACGCCGGGCATGCTCAATTTCGTCGACCTGATGGCCGCGCCGTCGGCGGAGGAGAAGGCGGGCCTGCAAGCGCTGGGAGAGGCGCTGCAGTTCGACGACGTGATCAATATCCAGTTCACCTCCGGCACCACCGGCAGCCCCAAGGGCGCCACGCTCACCCATCACAATATTCTGAACAACGCCTACTTCGCCGGCGCGGCGATGGCCTTCGGCCCGGACGACCGGCTGTGCATTCCGGTGCCGCTCTACCACTGCTTCGGCATGGTGCTGGGCACCTTGCTGTGCCTGAGCCACGGCGCGACCATGGTGTTTCCGGCGGAGAGCTTCGACGCGCAGGAGGTGCTGCGCGCGGTGCAGGAGGAGGGCTGCACCGGCCTGCACGGGGTGCCGACGATGTTCATCTCGGTGCTGGACCGGCCGGATTTTTCCGATTACGACGTGTCCACGCTGCGCACCGGCATCATGGCCGGCAGCCCTTGTCCAATCGAAGTGATGAAGCGGGTGACCAGTCAGCTCAATATGAGCCAGGTGACCATAGGCTACGGCATGACCGAGACCAGCCCGCTGAGCTTCCAGAGCGCCACCGACACGCCGCTGGACAAGCGCGTGGCCACGGTGGGGCGCATCCATCCGCATGTGGAGGTGAAGATAGTGGACGTGGAAGGGCGCATCGCGCCGCGCGGCCAGAGCGGCGAGTTGTGCACGCGCGGCTATTCGGTGATGCCCGGTTATTGGGGCGACCCGGCCAAGACCGCTGAGGCGATAGACGCCGCCGGCTGGATGCGCACCGGTGACTTGGCGGAGATGGACGCCGACGGCTACGTCAACATCGTCGGCCGGGTCAAGGACATGGTGATCCGCGGCGGCGAGAACATCTATCCGCGCGAGGTGGAAGAATTCCTCTATAGGCACCCCAAAATCCAGGAGGTACAGGTGATCGGGGTGCCGGACGAGCGTTTCGGCGAGGAGTTGTGCGCGTGGGTCCGGCTGCGTGACGGCGAAAGCGCCAGCGCCGACGATATCCGTGCTTTTTGCCAGGGGCAGATCGCGCATTACAAGATTCCGCGCTACATCGAATTCGTCGATAGTTTCCCGATGACCATCACCGGCAAGATCCAGAAGTTCGTGATGCGGGAGAAAATGAAGGAGAAGCTGAGTTTGGCGGAAGGCAACACCGCCTGACCCGACTCAAACAATGGGTGCAAAAGCCCCGGCTTGCCGGGGCTTTTTGGCTTACAATGCCGCCAGACCGATCTTTAAGCTGAGGAATCCACCATGACTACCGTATTCAACGACGCCGATTTGCTGCGTCTGGAAAACCTGCTGACCCCCTTGTCCGCCAGCGGCAGCACCATGCGCCCGGACGAGGTGCAGGGCTTTTTCGCCGCGCTGGCGTGCGGTCCGGACGCGGTGGACGCCGATTTCTGGCTGGAAGAAGTGCTGGGCGACGCGCCGGCCTTTGAGAACGCGGACGATGCTGCCGAGCTGAAAACCCTGCTGCAGAAGCTGTACGACGCCACCGCCGCCGCGCTGGCGAATGGCGAGGAACTGGACCTGATCCTGTACGCGGAAGACGACAGCGACAGCGACGAGCCGGATTACTGGCCGTGGGCCAACGCCTTCCTCTACGCGCTGGACGTGGTGGACACAGACTGGTTCGAAGTGGCCGACGAGGACGAGGGCTTCGAAAGCCTGATGATGCCGATGCTGGTGTTGGGCGGCGCTTTCGAGCAAGAGGACGGCGAAGATCTGCTGACCTTCAGCGACGAGGAAGTGGAAGGCTACAAGGAAGAAATGCTGGAAGCGCTGGCCGCGGTTCACACCTACTGGCGCGCCAAGGAACAGGCGCCCAGCACCGTGCGCCGCGACGGCGACAAAGTGGGCCGCAACGACGTCTGCCCGTGCGGCAGCGGCAAGAAGTACAAGGCCTGCTGCGGCCGCAACTGATTCCGGCGCCCGGCGCGGAACCCAAAAAAAGGAAGCCTTGCGGCTTCCTTTTTTTCATGGCGGCGCGCCGCGGCGCTTGCTGAAATTGTTAAGTACCGGGCGCGGCGACGGGCTTTAACGCGCGTTCGGCGGCCTCCCGGGCGTTGAGCCGGTCGATGTAGTCGAACACGTCCAGCAGCGAGGTGGTCAGCGCCAGCACTTGCTCAAGCAGGCTGAAGAAGCCTTCCCAATAGCCTTTGGCGGCGCTGTCGTCGCTGAAGTCTATGTCCGCGGCGATTTGGGCGAGCAGGTTTCGCAGCCCGTCGTCGGGATTGTCCTGCAGATACTTGATGAAATGTCCTGCGAATTCGCGGCCCAGCAAATGCGCGGCGTGTTGGTCGTCTATCGGCGGAACTTGCCAGCAATGGACGCCGCGCCGGTTGGTCGCGTTGGCTGCAAACGGCAATTCCGCGCGGGACGTCGGGTCCGGGTCTGGACGGTAATGGCGGCGGGATGGGGTTTTGATCGACATGATCACCTCCGTGTAGCGGTTTTTCATTGCCACCCCCACGGCCAAGCGGAGGTGGCAGACCGAACAGGGTTGGCCGACCGGACTACACGACTCCGGCACACCCGTTAAGGTGTCCCCACCCGGCCCGCCATTGTGAGCGCGCACGAGTGCAGCGATCCAAACGCAAGACTCAAGCGCTTGTTCGCAGTGTAGTTCGCCGGACGGCCAAGTCCGGTGCCGCGAGGAACGGCACGGCAGCGATTGTGCACAGCTGCCCGCTGCCCGGTCAAGGCGCAGGCCGGGCGTAAAAAGCCCGTCAATGCTCGCTTACGCGGCCGGTATCGGCTGAGGGCTGAAAATAGCCGGCCGGCAAGCCCGGATGGGTGCGGCAATGAAAAAGCGGCGCGCTCCCCGGGGAGGGGAGACGCGCCGCGAGCTTGAGGCTGGCTGTAGGCTTAGAACGTGTTTACGATCTCGCGAGCTAAGGCGAGACAAGGCGTTGCGGCTGAGAAAGCGGAATGTACTTGCGGTACATGAGCATTTCGAAGCGGGTTTCAACGCCCTTGTCCAACCATCCCGCCGACGCGCAGCAGCTCGTAAACAGGTTCTTAGGTGTTCATCGCCGGGTAGTCGGTGTAACCGCGCGCGTCGCCGCCGTAGAAGGTGGCCGGGTCCGGCGGGTTCAGCGGCGCGCCGCTTTGCAGGCGCTCGGCCAGGTCCGGATTGGCGATATAGCTGCGGCCGAAGGCGGCGGCGTCGATATAACCTTTGCGGATCAGGGTTTCGGCCTTGTCGGCGTCATAGGCACCGGCGCCTATGATCACGCCCGGGTAGCGCTGGCGCAGCGCCTGGCGGAAGCCCTCGTCCAGCACCGGGCCGCCGGCCCAGTCCGGTTCGGAAATGTGCAGGAAGGCCAGTTTGCGCTTGGCCAGTTCCTCGGCCAGGTAGAGCGCCATCTCCAATTGGTCGGTGTTGGAGATGCCGTTGAAGACGCCCAGCGGCGAGATGCGGATGCCCACGTGGTCGGCGTCCCATTCCGACACCACCGCGTCCACCACTTCCAGCAGGAAGCGCGCGCGGTTTTGCACGCTGCCGCCGTATTCGTCGGTGCGGACATTGGCTTGCGGCGACAGGAACTGGTCCAGCAGATAGCCGTGGGCGCCGTGGATTTCCACCAGGTCGAAGCCGGCGCGGCGCGCGTTGTCGGTGGCGCGGCGGTAGTCTTCCAGAATGTCGGCCAGCTCGGACACTTCCAGCGCGCGCGGGGTGTCGCACTGCTCGCGCACCAGGCTGCCGTCGGCGGCGCGGATATTGGTGCGGCTGTCGGCCTGGATCGCCGACGGCCCCACCGGCGCTTCGCCGTCCGGCTGTAGCGAGCGGTGGGAGATGCGGCCGGTGTGCCACAGCTGCAGCGCCGTCAGCCCGCCCTTGGCGTGGACCGCGGCGTTGACCTTGGTCCAGGCCTCCACCTGCGCCTCGCTGTAGATGCCCGGCGCGCCGGCGTAGCCCTTGGCGGTGGGGGAGATGTGGGTGCCTTCGGCCACGATCAGGCCGGCGCCGGCGCGCTGGGCGTAATAGGTTTCCGCCAGCGCGGTGGGCACGTCGCCCGGCTCGGTGTTGCGCAGCCGGGTCAGCGGCGCCATCGCCACGCGGTTTTTCAGGGTCACGGCGCCTACGCGCAGCGGGGTGAACAGTTTGTCGACTTGCATTGCGGTTTCCTTGGCTCTAAGCGGGAGAAAGTGGGAGGCGCGATCACAGATCGAAGCCGAAACCCTGTTTGCGCGCCACCGGCGCGACCTGCGGGAAATACACGTTGCGGTAGTACTGCGCGGTGTTGGCGGACCAGGGCTGGCCGTCGGCGCGCTGTATGCTTTTCCAGTAATCCATGATGGCGGCGTCGTACTGCGCGATCATCGCAGGCAGTTCCGCCGCCTGGTAGCGCTCGCGATGCACGAAGCTGGCGCGCGGCAGCCGCGGCTTGACCGCGCTGTCCTGATCGGCGTAGCCCAGCACCACGCCCACCAGCGGGAAGGTTAGCTCCGGCAGTTCCAGCAGCTCCACCATGGCTTGCGGATCGCGGCGGATGCCGCCAATGGGCACCACGCTGAGGCCGGCGGAACGAGCCGCGGTCATGAGGTTGCCCAGCGCGATGCCGGCGTCCACCGCGCCGACGGCGAAGGCTTCCACGCTATTGTGTATCACTTGCTCGGCGCCGGCCTTTTCCACGCCGATCCGGGTTTTGTAGAAGTCCGGAACAATGGCGACGAAGACCGGCGCCTGGGCGATCCACGGCTGGCCGCCGGCGATCTCCGCGATCTTGCGGCGGCGTTCCGCGTCCTGCACCACCACCAGCGTCACTTGCTGGCCGTTGATGGAGGTGGGGCCTTTCCAGGCGGCGTCCAGCACCGCGTCCAGCACTTCGGCGGGAATGGGCTTGTCCTGGTAGCTGCGCACGCTGCGGTGCTCTTGCATCAGTTCCAGCGTTGAATTCATGATTCAGACTCCTTGAAGTAGACCAGTCGTCTAGTTGTAATGTCAAAATAACCCGCTCCGGGGAGCGGGCGGGGGCGCGGCTTTTTAAGGCTAGGGCGCGCGCAGAATCTGTTGCGTGTGCGCCATCGCCGCCAGCAGCGGCGCGCGCGAATGCTGGGTCTTGAACAGCAGCGCGCTGCCCACCCACAGGCTGTACAGCGCGCTGGCGGTCTCGTCCGGCAGCAGGGCGGCGTCCAGCGAGCCTTCCTGCTGGCCGCGGCGGATGCAGGCGGCCAGATTGCGCACCACGAAGCCCATGCCTTCGGCCAGCGCCTCGCGCATCGGCTCGGACAGGTCGGACACCTCGGCCGCCAGCTTCACCGCCAGGCAACAGCGCTGCGGCTGATCGCAACGGTGGGTTTCCAGCCAGCCGTCGAAATAATGCAGCAGGCAATCGCGGGCGCTGCCGGCGTCCTTGGACAGAAAGTTAACCAGCCTGCCGTCGTATTTCTCGAAATAACGGCGCAGCAGTTCCACGCCATAACCTTCCTTGCTGCGGAAGTAATGGTAGAACGAACCCTTGGGCACGCCGGCCGCGCCGAGGATTTCCGCCAGGCCCACGGCGGAGAAGCTCTTGCCGAGGATGATGGCTTCGCCGGTGGCCAGCAGGTGTTCGCGAGTGTCTGAAAACTGGTTGGGGCGTGACATGGGCTGAAGTCTACTAGACCGGTCGTCTAGTTTCAAGAAATTTATCGCGCCTCGCGCGAAGCGTCGCGGCCGCGAAACTTCCGCGACGCGTCTGTAGGCTACGCGGCGGGCCAGCGGCAATGCCTTTAGCATGGCAAGTGTTGATAATAAGAATCAATTGCAACTAAAATGCCGGGTTTTACGCCAAGCGCCGCTGCGAGAGGAAGCCGTATGAAATCAATCTGGAAGCTGTTGGGCATCGTCCTGCTGAGCGGCTGCGCCGCCCTGTCGCAGGAGGCCGATCCGGCCGGCGATCCGCCCGGCCGCATCGTGGACCTGCGCAGCGGCGAAGCGCTGCAGCCGGCGCAATTGCTGCAAGGGCTGGCGCCGGCGCCGCGCTTGCTGGTGGGGGAAAAGCACGACAACCGCGAACACCACCGCATCGAGCGTTGGCTGGCGGCGGAGTTGGCGGCGCGCCGGCCGCAGGGCAGCGTACTGCTGGAAATGCTGACGCCGTCGCAGCAGGCCAAGGTGGAGCAGACCCAGGCCGGGCTGCGCGCCGGCCAGCCGCTGTCCGGCAAGGCGCTGGCGCAGGCGGTGGACTGGCAGCCGGGCTGGCCGTGGCCCTTGTACGGCGGCCTGGCCGAGCATTTGCTGCGCGCGCCTTACCCCTTGCTGGCGGCCAATCTGGACAAGAACGAGATGCAGGCGGTGTACCGCAGCCAGGTGCAGCTGCCGGGCAAGTTCTCCACGCGGCCAGAGGTGCGCGCCAAGCTGAGCGATCTGATCCGCGAGGAGCACGGCGGGCAGGTCAAGGCCGAGCACCTGGCCTCGATGCTGGCGGTGCAGCAGGCGCGCGACCGGCGCATGGCGGAACGGCTGCTGGCCGCGCCGGCGCCGGCCATGCTGATCGCCGGCGCCTATCACGCCGCCGCCGACATCGGCGTGCCGCTGCATGTGCGCGATGTGCAGCCGCAAGCGCCGCTGCAGGTGCTGATCCTGGCGGAAGAGGGCATGAAGCTGGACGCGCGCCAGGGCGATTACGCCTGGTTCGTCGCGCCGGCCCGGCACTGAGAGGGTTGCGTCAAAATTTGATAATGATTCTCATTACGTATAATATTTCCAACTCAAACAAATAAACCTTCGCTGGAATTTCCGATGATGAACACCATGAAACGAGCGGCTGCCGGCTGCGCGCTGGCAGGCGCGTGCTGGCCGCTGGCGGCGCTGGCGGAAGCCGGCGCGGCCATGCCGGCCGACCTGAGCGCGCTGGGCATGTACCGCGCCGCCGACCCGGTCGTGAAGACCGTGATCCTGGGCCTGCTGCTGGCGGCGCTGGCCTGCTGGGTGGTGCTGCTGGTCAAGGGCGCGGCGCTGTGGCGCGCCGACCGCGCCACCGGCCGCGCGCTCAGCCTGCTGGGCGAGGCCGCCACGCTGAGCGAGGCCCGCGCCGGCTGCGCCGCGCAGCCGGCGCACGAGCCGGCCCGCGGCTTGCTGGCCGAAGCCGACGCCGAGCTGCGCTTGTCCTCGCCCGGCGCGCCGCGCGACAGCGTGCAGGCGCGGGCGGGCTTCCGGCTGGAGCAATGGCAGGCGGAGCAGGGGCGGCGCTTGGCCGCCGGCATCGGCCTGCTGGCCACCATAGGCGCGGTGGCGCCCTTCGTCGGCCTGTTCGGCACGGTGTGGGGCATCATGAACAGCTTCGTCGGCATCGCCCGCAGCGGCAGCAGCTCCTTGGCCACCGTGGCCCCGGGCATCGCCGAGGCCTTGCTCGCCACCGCCGTCGGCCTGGTGGCCGCCATCCCCGCCGTGGTGATCTACAACCTGTTCAGCCGCGCGCTGGCCCGGCACAAAGGCCGCAGCCAGCAGGCGGCCGGCCTGGCGCTCTTGCTGCTTAGCCGAGAGCTGGACGTCCGCGCGGAGAGCGCTTGAATGGCCGGCGGTTTTCCCAGCAGCCAGGACGAGGGCCTGGCGGAGCTGTCCGACATCAACGTCACCCCCTTCATCGACGTGATGCTGGTGTTGCTGATCATCTTCATGGTGGTGGCGCCGCTGTCCACCGTGGACACCCGGATCGAACTGCCGGCCTCCAGCGCGCGCGAGCAGCCGCGGCCGGACAAGCCGCTCTACCTGTCGATGAATCAGGACCGCTCGCTGCAACTGGGCAAGCAGCCGGTGACGCTGGCGGAGCTGGCCGCGCGGCTGGACCGCGACAGCGGCGGCCGTCGCGACACCCCGCTGTTTTTCCAGGCAGACCGCCAGGCGCGCTACGAAGACGTGATGGCGGTGATGGACGCTTTGCGCGAGGCCGGCTATCTGAGCGTCGGCCTGGTCGCCCGTGAGGGCGGCTGAGATGGCCGTCGCCGCATGGGACCGTCCGCCGCTGCCGCTGGCCAGCTGGGGCAACGCCTGTCTGCTGACGCTGGGCGCGCCGCTGCTGGCGCTGCGCCTATACCTGTCCGTGGCCGAGCCGGTTCCGGCCCCGGCCGCGCCGGCCGCCGTGATGCGGGTGTGGGCCGCGGAGGTCAGCGCCGAGCCGTCCAGCCGTCCGCTGCCCACCGGCGCGCAGCAAAGCCTGGCCGCCGCCGCCAGCCGGCCCAAGGCCGAGCGCCGTCCGGAGCGGCTGCCCAAACTGGCCGAGGCGGAAGCGCCGCGGCTGTTGGCGGCGCGGCAAAGCCGGGAACAGCCCGCGGACAAGGCGGAGGCGCGGGACAGCGAGCAGGCCTCGCAATCCGCGCCGGCCGCCAGCAGCGCCGCACCGCGGGCCGACGCCGGGGAGGTCGCCGCCGCGCCGTTCAATAGCGAGGGCGCCGCGCGCGCGCTGAAGCAGAGCTGGGAGGGACGGGTGCAAAGCCATCTGGCGCGTTTCCGCCGCTATCCGGAAGACGCCAGCCGCCGCCGCCGCGACGGGGTGGTGAAGATGAGCTTCGTCGTCGACACCGACGGCCGGGTCTTGTCCAGCCAGCAATTGGCCGGCTCCGGCACCGCCTCGCTGGACCGCGAGGCCGCCGCCATGCTGCAGCGCGCCCAGCCTTTGCCGGCGCCGCCGGCGGATCTGCTCAAGGGCGGCCGCGTCAGCGTCAGCCTGCCGATGCGTTTCGAGCTGAGCGAGATTTAGCCGTCCTTCACCGCGCCGCCGCGCTTGCGGAACGGCGGTGAGAGGCGCGCGCATTCCGTTTCGTCGGCGCCGTAGCGCCTACCCGTCTGGTTTTCCGCGCCGGCTTTGGCCGCGCGCATTCTGAATCGAGGTTCGCATGAAGTTGCATCCCCATCTGTCCGCGGCGGCGCTGGCCGGCGTTTTGCTGGCGTTCGCGCCGGCCGCGTCCGCGGACGCGCCGCCGCAAGCCGAGCGCCGGCCGCAAAAGCTGGAAGCGCACGGCGACGTGCGCGTCGACGACTACGCCTGGCTGCGCGACGACAGCCGCAGCCGGCCCGAAGTGCTGGCCCATCTGCAGGCGGAAAACCGCTACGCCGAGGCCCAGCTGGCGGCCGCCGAGCCGCTGCGCCGCACGCTGCTGGCCGAGATGCGGGCGCGCGTCGGCGAGCGCGAAAGCTCGCTGCCCTTCGTCGACGGCGGCTGGCGCTATCGCGAAAGCTATGCGCCGGGCGGCCAGCAGCCGCGGCTGGAGCGCCAGCCCGCCGCCGGCGGCCGCTGGCAGCTGCTGCTGGACGGAGCCGAGCGCGCCGCCGGCCAGCGCTACTACCGCTTGGGCGCCTGGAGCGTGGCCGCCGGTCGGCCTATGCTGGCGGCGGCGGAAGACCTGGGCGCGCGCGGCGCGGCTAGGCTGTCGCTGCGCGATCTGTCCAGCGGCCGCTGGCTGCCGGAAACCCTGGAGCAGGCGTCCGGCAGCCTGCAATGGAGCGCCGACGGCGGCAGCCTGTTCTACGTCAAGCTGCACCCGCAAACCCTGCGTCCCTACCAGCTGTACCGCCACCAGCCTGGCCAGCCGCAGAGCCGGGACGCGCTGCTGTATCAAGAGGACGACGAGGCCTTCTCGCTGAACCTGTCCAACACCGCCTCGCGCCGCTATCTGCAATTGATCGCCAGCAGCGCGGACAGCTCGGAAACCTGGCTGCTGGACGCGCGCGCGCCGGACGCGCCGCCGCGGCGCTTCGCCGCGCGCCAGCCCGGCCGCGAATACTATCTGGATCACTACCGCGACCGTTTCTATCTGCGCTCCAACCACGCGGGCGGCCGCTTCGGCCTGTACCGCGCGGCGGCGCCGGGCGCGGACTGGGAGACGGTGCTGGCGCCGGACCCCAAGCGCGAACTGGACAGCTTCCAGCTGTTTCGCCGCTATCTGGTGGTCAAGGAGCGCGCCGACGGGCTGACCCGCATCCGTCGCATCGCCTGGCAGGGCGGCGGCGAGCGCAGCCTGAGCTTCCCGGACCCGAGCTACCGCGCCTGGCTGGCCTATAACCCGGACCCGGACAGCGGCCGCCTGCGCTACGGCTATTCCTCGATGAGCATGCCTACGTCCACCTATGAATGGGACATGGCCGGCGGCGGCAGCCGCCTGCTGCAGCGCAAGGCCGTCGCCGGCTATCGGGCGGGGGACTATCGCAGCGAGCGGGTCTGGCTGACGATGCGCGACGGCGCGCGCGCGCCGGTGTCGCTGGTCTACCGCAAATCCTTGTTCCGCAAGGGCGCCAGCCCCTTGCTGGCCTACGGCTACGGCGCTTACGGCACCAGCATGGACGCCGCCTTCGGCAGCCAGCAGCTCAGCCTGCTGGACCGCGGCTTCGTGTTCGCCATCGTCCATGTGCGCGGCGGCGGCGAACTGGGCGAAGACTGGCACCGCCAGGGCAAGCTGGCGCTCAAGACCAACAGCTTCAACGATTTCGTCGACGCCGGCCGCGGCCTGCTGCGCCTAGGCTACGCCGCGCCCGGCCGCTTGTACGCGATGGGCGGCAGCGCCGGCGGCCTGCTGGTGGCCGCGGCGATGAACCAGGCGCCGGAACTGTTCCGCGCGGTGGTGGCGCAAGTGCCCTTCGTCGACGTGCTCTCCACCATGCAGGACCCGAGCCTGCCGCTGACCACCAGCGAATACGGCGAGTGGGGCAATCCGGAGCAGGCCGACGCCTACCGCTGGATCAAGGCTTACAGCCCCTACGACAATGTCGGCGCGCGGCGCTATCCGCATCTGCTGGTCAGCGCCGGCCTGCACGACGGCCAGGTGCCGTACTGGGAGCCGGCCAAATGGGTGGCCAAGCTGCGCGAGCGGCAATGGCCGGGCCAGCGTCTGCTGCTGTTCACCGACATGACGGCCGGCCATCGCGGCCAGTCCGGCCGCCTGAACCGGCTGGAGGCGGCGGCGCGCGATTACGCCTTCCTGCTGACGGTGGACGCCGAACCGCCGGTCCAGCCCCAAGCGCCGCTGTGAACCTGATCTTGACGTCCGTCGCCGGCCGCGCCGGCGGCGGCCTGGAGTTTTTCCCGATGCCCATTCCGCCCCAAGCCCGGCCGTCCCACTCGCGGCTCTCCTGTTCCATGCCGTCCGTTTTCGCGCCTGACGCGGCGGACGGCGCCCACTGTGGAGAGTTTGCTTGTGAAAAAGAAAATGATGGTCCGGCTGGTCAGCGCCGCCCTGGCGGTGGCAGCCGCCCCGGCCGGCGCGGCGGAAAGCGTTGCCGGGCAGGGGAATGTTGAGTTCAAACCCTTGGTGGTGTCCGGAGACGCGCTGAGCGACGAGCAGCGCGCGCTGGAGAAACCCGGCGCGGTCAGCAGCCGCGGCGCGGACACCAAACTGCAATCGCTGGACAGCATCCTGCGCGGGATTCCCGGCACCTATACCCAGATCGATCCCGGTCAGGGCGCGGTCAGCGTCAATATCCGCGGCCTGAGCGGCCTGGGCCGGGTCAACACCATGGTAGACGGCGTCAGCCAGAACTATTACGGCTCGGCGCCGTCCTCCTTGAGCCACGGCGCAGCGCCGTCAAGCTCCTTCGGCGCGCTGATCGATCCCAATTTCATTGTCGGCGTGGACGTCAACCGCGGCACCGGCGGCGGCGCCAGCGGCGTCAACGCGCTGGCGGGCAGCGCAAACTTCCGCACCCTGGGCGTGGACGACGTGATCTTGGACGGCCAACAACAGGGCGCGCGCCTCAAATACAGCGTGGGCAGCAACGGCCTGGGCCGCAGCGGCATGGTTGCCGGCGCCGCGCGGACGGAGTTTGCGCCCGGCGTGCGCTTGGGCCTGCTGGGCGCGATCAGCAGCAGTTCGATAGGCGGCAACTACCGCAACGCTCAGGGCGTGGACAGCGAGGCTTTCGGTTTCGGCTACGATGAGCACTTCACCCAGAACCCGCAGTCGCAGATGTTCAAGGCCAATCTGCGCGTAGGCGATGTCCACGAGGCGGAACTGTCGGCGCGGCGCTACCGCAACAACTTCGTGCGCCGCGACATCCAGAGCGACGACTTCTACCTGAAGTACAACTACACCCCGCATTCGGAATGGCTGGACTTTTCCGTGCTGGCCAGCCACGGCCGCGGCCGCCAGGCCTACCAGCGCAACTCGCTGTTCAGCTTCTACAACAGCAGCACCGATAACATCGGCGACGCGCTGGAAGCGCGCAACAGCAGCCGCTTCAGCCTGGCCGGCGGCGACGCCACGCTGAGCGTAGGCGGCAAGTGGATGCGCAACCGCTTTACCCGCAATGTGAACAGCATGGTGCAAAACACCGACGGCAACCCGGACGCCAACCAGCAGGCGATAGAAAACAATATCTTCGCGCCGGCCGGCCGCCAGGAAATCCGCAGCCTGTTCACCGGCCTGGAGTTCCGCCGCGGCATTTACACACTGCAGGCCGACCTCAACTACAGCCGCTTCGCGCTCAGCGGCCACAAGCCGGCTTGCGATCCGCGGGTGGAATGCTTCCCGCAAGGCGCGGCCGACATCAAGCTGGAAGAAAGCGCGCTGAATCCCTCGCTCTTGCTGTCCGCCGAGATCAAGCCCTGGTTCCAGCCCTTCGCCAGCTATGCGCGCACCATGCGCGGGCCGAATCCGCAAGAGGCCTTCTTCGCCAATTCCGGGGGCCAGTCGATGAATCCCTTCCTGAAAAGCGAGCGCGCCGAAACCTACCAATTGGGCGTGACGTCGATGTTCCACGGCCTGCTGAGCGAGCGCGACACCCTGCGCACCAAGGCGCTGTTCTACCGCAGCCGCATCGCCGATTACATCTCCAGCCAGTCCTTCAATGTGTGCAAGGGCGGGCGTAAATGCACAGATGACGAGTATTGGACCAACGCCTCCGACGACTACATGGACGGCATGACCATCTACACCAATTCGCTGACCCCGGTGCGCACCCGCGGTTTCGAGCTGGAAGCGGACTACGACGCCGGTTTCGCCTACGCGCGGCTGTCCTATAGCCGCGAGCACACCAGCCAGCCGACCTCCTTCGCCAGCGGCATGTTCTCCGTGGGCAATGTCAGTGAACTGCCGGACGAGTACTACACGCTGGACCTGGGCAGCCGCTGGCTGGACCGCAAGCTGGAAGTGGGCGCGCTGTTCAAGCGCGACGGCGCCAACCGCCGGCTGTCGCCGGACCAGTTGCAGGACCCTGACACCAGCGCCTACCTCAAGGAGGAGCGGAAGGCCAATCCGGTGATCATCGATCTTTACGCCAGCTATCGCGTCAACAAGCAATGGCTGATCCGCGCCGGCGTGCGCAACCTGACCAACCGCAGCTATTCCGAGCCGCTGAACACCTTGAATTCGCTTCCGTCGCAGTCGTCGGACATTTCGCCCAACAGCACGGCGCGCGGCCGCAGTTATATGCTGGCCGCCGAGCTGCGCTTTTAAGAACCCGTATACGATCTGCTGCGCGTCGGCGATACGGCGTTGAAACCCGCTTCGAAATGCTCATGTACCACTCGTACATTCCGCTTTCTCAGCCGCAACGCCTTGTCTCGCTCTGGCTCGCGAGATCATAAACAGGTTCAAAGCCAGGTCGTCTCAAGGTAGATTGTTCAGGTTCCGGCATGACCGGAACCTGGACAAGACCAAACGACAAAGGAGATCTCCATGAACAAGCTCAGTCGCGCCGCCATCGCCGCTTTGTGCGCGCTCAGCGTAGGACACGGCGCGCAGGCCGCCGAGGCGGAAAACCGCAACGGCCCGTCCGGCAACGGCGGCAATAATCTGCTGATCGCCGCGGCGGCCTGGAAACAGACCGCGGCGGAATACCGCGCGCTCTACCATCAGGCCTTCAATCTGGCGCGGATGCGGCTGGACCAGGCCTTGGCCGCGCGCAAGCCCGGCGACAAGCCGCTGGCGGTGATCACCGACATCGACGACACCGTGCTCAACGCCGTCAATTACTGGGGCTATCTGATCCAGCAGAACCGGGATTTCTTCGACGACGCGATCTGGGACAAATGGATTCCGGAGAACAAGCTGACCGCGACGCCCGGCTCGCTGGACTTCTTCAACTACGCCAAAGCGCAGGGCGTGGAAGTGTTCTACGTCAGCAGCCGAGATCAGGGCGACAAGACCTATGAGTACGCGCTGGGCAATCTGCGCGCCGCCGGCTTTCCCTTCGTCGACGAAAAGCACGTGACCATTCTGCGCGACAGCTCCAACAAGGAGCCGCGGCAGAAGGAGATCGCCGCCCAGTACGAGGTGGTGGCGATGCTGGGAGACAATCTCAATGACTTTCAGCGCAAATACTACGTCAAGGACGTGGACGAGCGCGCGCGGCTGATGGAGGAAGACCGCGACTTGTTCGGCCGCAAATTCATCCTGATGCCCAATCCCACCGACGGCCACTGGATGCGCGCCATCTTCGGCGACTCCGAACCGCCGGCCACGGACCGCAATCGCGAGACCTTCAAGAAGGCGGCCAGCAAGTCCGCCTGGCAGCCGGCGCCTTGAGAACGTGTTTACGATCTAGCGAGCCTGGGCCCTGCGGGCGTTTGCTTCGCGCCGGGCCCGCCACTATGATAGCCGCGGGAGCGCCGCGCGCTGCCCTCGTTTCCGCGGTAGGCGAAGCCTGCCGCGGGTTTGACTCCTCATCTTGCCTTGAAGCCATGTCTGCCGACGCCACCGCCACCGTTTCCCCGTCCGATGCATCCGCCGCCGAGCGCGCGCTGGAGCCGGCCATCGCCCCTCACTTGCAATTGCTGGCGCATAGCGCCGGCGAGGAGGTGAGCCGGACCCACGCCAAGCTCGGCCTGCTGCTGTTGTGGTTGAGCGACGACGTGCTGGGCGCGGTGAACGCGGATTTGCAGGCGCTGGACGTGACCGAGAGCAAGCTGAACGTGTTGATGCTGTTTTCGCTGCAAGAGCAGGGCTGGTGGCGGAACGGGCCGTTGACCCCGTCGGCGATCGCCGACTATCTGGGCGTGACCCGCTCCACCGTCACCGGCCAGCTGGACTGGCTGGAACGGCGCGGCCTGCTGCAACGACAACTGCGCGACGAAGACCGCCGCAGCCTGGGGCTGAGCCTGACCGAGGCCGGCCGGGAACTGCTGTGGCAAGCGCTGCCGGGCTTCTGGCGCGCCTGCCAGCGCCTGACCGAGGCGCTGGACGAAAGCGAGTGCGCGGCGCTTTGGGCCTTGCTCGCCAAGGTGTGGAGTCGACTGAAAGCGGACTGAAGCCGCCTTCTCAGCGCGGCGCGCTGGGCTGGGCGCCGGTCGCCGCCAGCGCGTCGGCGCGGGCGCGATCGCTGGCTTTGCAGCGGCAATGGCCGATCTGATGCAGTTCTATCAGGTGGCCGGCCGGGTCGCGCAGGAACAACTGCGTCAATTCCGGCGCGGCGACGTTGGCCTGCCGCCAGTGGGCGATGCCTTGCCGCAGCAATTCCGCCTCCGCCTGGGCGATGTCCCGCACCGCCAGCGCCACGTGATTGTCCACCGGGTCCTGATCCGCGCCCTGCGCGTACGGCGACACGCCGTCGTTGCCCAGCAGGTGAATCTGGCAGTCGTTGCCCAGGTCCAGGAAAAATCCGGGCACTCCGGGGATGTGCCAGCGGCCGGCGTCGGCGTTCAGGCCCAGCACGTCGCGGTAAAACGCGCCCATGGCCTCAACCAGATTCAGCGGCATGCGCAGGCCATGATGGTGCAATTCCAATACTTCGATAGCCATTAATTTGCTTCCTTAAAGTTGGGGGTGACGATAGAGGCGGCCGCCTGTCGCTATATAGTACGTTATACGTACTATACGTCAAGCGTATTTTTATTTGGGATAAACGCAAGCGTCAGCCAAGCCAACAAGCCGCGCGTCAGCGGCTATATTGGCTTCATGCAATAAGGGTAGGTTTCCATGTGAATTGTTTTAAACAAGAAATTTAAATAGAAAAAAAGCTTGCTATCTAATTAAGTGAAATCTAGTATTCGTTTAATGACTTGTAACTTGATGTTGATAGGGACCACGACGGGTCAAGCATGACGCGAAATCTATTCACCAGCCTGGCGGCTGGTTTCTTGTTGGCCGGCGGCGCGGCGGGCGCGGAGACGCCGGTCTGGAAACAGCCGGAGTACGCGGCGGCCATCGTCCAGGCCAGGGCGGGGCAGACCGCGCCGGCGCTGGCGCTGCTGGAGCGGGAGCGCGCGCGCGGTCCGCTGCCGGCGCCCTTGTTGGACGATTATCTGACCCTGCTGTACTGGAGCGGGCGCGGCGCGGAAGCGCTGCGGCTGCTGCCCGGGCACGAGGCCGACATGTCGGCGGACACGCTGGCGCGGCTGGCGCGCGCGGCGCGCGACCAACGCGACGCGGCGGAGGCGGCGCGCATCTATCGCGTGTTGCTGGCGCGCCAGCCCGCGGCCGGCTATCGCGCCGGCCTGGCCATGGCCCAGGCCGAAGCCGGACAGGCCGCCGCCGCGCTGGCCGTCTTGGACGCCGCGCCGCCCGGCGCGCCGGCCGACGAACTGGAGCTGACCCGCGCGCGCGCCTATGTGCTGCTGCAAAGCGGAGACCTGACCCAGGCGCTGGATTATCTGATCCGCGCGCGGACGCGCTTTCCCGGTGACCCGGAACTGGAGCGCAGCTATCTGGGCTGCCTGCTGCGCCTGGGCGCGCCGTGGCAGGCCAGCCAGGCCGCCGGCGCGTCCGCCGCGGATTCCCGGCTGGTCTTGCAGATCGATTTCGACCGCGCGGCGACTTTGAGCCGTTGGGGACGCATTCAGGAAAGCCAGGACAGCGGGCCGGGCCGGCACGCGCAAACCGACGCGGCGCTGAAGCTCAACCAGGACATCGCGGCGCGGCCGGAAGCCGCGCGGCCGCCGTTCGCCGCGCTGGCGGCGGACGACCGCGTGCAAATGCTGCAACAACGCGGCCTGTCCGCGCAGGCCATCGCCCTGGACCGGCAGCGCACCGGCCAGGCGTGGTCGCCGTACGCCCGCGCGGCCTTGGCCGACGCCTATCTCAATCAGCGCCAGCCGCTACGCGCCGAGGCGCTGTACCGCTCGGCGCTGCGCGACGCGCCGCAGGCGGACGAGGCCTTGGATTGGCGCATCGGCCTGGTCTACGCCCTGCTGGAGTCCGGCCAGCACGCGGCCTGCCGCCGGGAACTGGCCGCCTTGCAAGCCGCCACGCCCCGGCAGAAGACCGACCGCGCCAGCGGCCGACGCGTGTTCAATCCGGCATTTCAGCGCGTGGCCTTGCTGGACGCGATGGTCACCGCTTATCAGGAGGACAGCCGCGGCGGCTGGGAGAAGATGGAGGCTCTGCTGGACGAGGCGTCGTTCAATCCCGAATTGCGCCAGAACCAGGGCAGCCTGGCGCTGATGCGCGGCTGGCCGCGGCTGGCGCGCGGCGTGTTCACCCGGCTGGGCGTGGACGAGCCGGACCAGCCGGAAGCGGCGGCCGCCGGCCTGGCCGGCGCCGCGCTGGACCTGCAGGAGCTGGACGAGGCGGACCGCCAACTGCGGCGGCTGAACGAACTGGACGTGGACAACGCCGGCGTGCGCCAGTTGCGGGAACGCGCCCGGCTGGAACGGCGGCCGGAGCTGGTGCTGGAGGGGAAGAAGGACCTGAGCGGCGGCCAGGGCGCGGGCGAACAGAACGCCTGGGAGAGCTCGGCGCGGCTGTATTCCTCGCCGTTCGGCCACTGGCGCTTGTTCGGCCTGCACCAATTGCAACGCGCCAGCTATGTGAACGAGACGGCCTCGGCCCGTTACGAGGCGCTGGGCATGGGCGCGGAATGGCGCGGCGAGCAGGGGCGCGGCGAATTCGGCCTGACCGGCCAGATAGACGGCGGACGGCGCGGCGGCGCTTTCGCCGGCTACGACTGGACGCCGGACGACTATTGGACGCTGGGCGCGCGCTTCGAACTGAACAGCGCCGAAGCGCCGTTGAAAGGCCGGCTGGACGATGTGCGCGGCAACCGCGCGCAGCTGAGCCTGCAGTACCGCGCCGACGATTACCGCAGCTACGCCTTGCAAGCCGAGGCGCTGTCCCTGTCCGACGGCAATCTGCGCCGCGCGGTGTCCGCCAACTGGGACCAGCGCTGGGTCAGCGGCCCGCGCTACAAGCTCAACACCATCCTGACGCTGGCGGCCAGCGCCAACGACGCGGTGCCGTCCGCCCGCTACTTCAACCCGCGCGCCGACGGCGAAGCCTCGGTGACGGCGATGCAGGAGTGGAAGCTGTGGGGCGAGTACGAAACCACCTGGCACCAGCGCCTGGGGCTGACGCTGGGCAGCTACACCCAACGCGACTTCGGCGCCGGCGGCGTGTGGGGCCTGCTGCTGGAACAGGAGTGGCGTTGGGGCAGCCGCGGCAGCCTGCGCTACGGCTTCACCCGGGTGCGCCATCCCTATGACGGCAAGGCGGAAACCGGCAACAAGGTTTATCTCAATCTGGATTGGCGCTTCTGATGAAAATGAAACAATGGCTGGCGGCCCTGATGACGGCCTGCCTGTTGTGGAGCGGCTGGGCGCAAGCGGCGGCCGGGCGCTTGGTGATCCTGTGCTATCACGAGGTGGACAAGACCGACAGCGGCGCCTCGGACCCGTTCGCGGTGGACGCCCGCGCGCTGGTGAAGCAGATGGAATGGATGCGGGGCCAGGGTTACCGCTTCGTCAGCCTGCAGCAGGTGCTGGACGACCGCGCCGGCGGCAAGCCCTTGCCGGACAAGGCGGTGCTGCTGACTTTCGACGACGGCTACCGCAGCGTGTACACCAATGTCTATCCGGTGCTGAAGCTGTTCCAGGCGCCGGCGCTGATCGCGGTGGTGGGCAGCTGGCTGGAAGCGCCCGAGGGCAGCCGGGTCAGCTACGGCGACGGCGTGGCCGGGCGGAGCAAATTCCTGAGCTGGGAGCAGATCCGCGAAATGCGGGCCAGCGGCCTGGTGGAAGTGGCCAGCCACAGCTACGCCTCCCATCAGGGCGTGCTGGCCAACCCCCAGGGCAATCTGGAGCCGGCGCTGACCGCCCGCGCCTACCGCGCCGGCGGCTATGAAAGCGAGCCGGCCTACCTGGCGCGCATCCGCGACGATTTGCGCCGCAACAGCGCGCTGCTCAAGGCGCGGCTGGGCGTGGCGCCCAGGGCGATGGTATGGCCCTACGGCAGCTACTCGCCGCAAGCGGCGCGGGTGGCGGCGCAGGAGGGCATGCCGGTGACCATGGGGCTGGGCGCGGGCATCAACGGCCGCGACACCCCGCTGGCCTCGCTGCGCCGGGTGCTGCTGGACGCCAATATGGACCTGGCCGATCTGGCCTATCAATTCAAGCAGCTGAACGGCTGGCCGGACGGCGTACGGCCGGAACCCAGCCGCATCATGCACGTTGACCTGGACTACATCTACGATCCGGACCCCAAGCGCCAGGACGAAAACCTGGGCCGCTTGCTGGACCGGGTCAAGGCCATGGGCGCGAGCACCGTTTATCTGCAGGCCTTCGCCGATCCCGACGGCGACGGCGTGGCGCAGGCGCTGTATTTCCCCAACCGCCACCTGCCGATGCGGGCCGACCTGTTCAACCGCGCCGCCTGGCAATTGCAGACCCGGGCCAACGTCAGGGTCTACGCCTGGATGCCGCTGTTGGGCTTCGCGCTGCCGGCCGGCCATCCGCTGGCCGGCGAACGGGTGCTGGCGGAGCAGGGCGGCGGCGCCCAGGCCAAGGTCCAGGGCTATGCGCGGCTGACTCCGTATTCGCCGCCGGTGCGCCAGCTGATCCGCGAGATTTACGAAGACCTGGCGCGCGGCTCGCGCTTCAGCGGCCTGTTGTTCCACGACGACGCCACCCTGTCCGACTTCGAAGACGCCGGCCCGGCGGCGCGGCTGGCGCGGCAAGGGCAGGGCCTGGCCGCCAACGTGGCCGAAGTGCGCGCCGATCCGGCGCAGATGGCGCGCTGGACGCGCGACAAAACCGCCTTGCTGGACGACTTCAGCATGGAGCTGGCGGCCGTGGTGCGCCAATACCAGCCGGACTTGCGCACCGCGCGCAACCTCTACGCCGAGGTGGTGCTCAACCCGGATTCGGAAACCTGGTTCGCCCAGTCCTTCGACAGCGCGCTGAACCACTACGACCGGGTGGCGGTGATGGCGATGCCGTATATGGAAAACGCGGCCGACCCCAAGGCCTGGATGCGGCGGCTGTTCGACAAGGTGGCGGCCAAGCCGGGCGCGCTGGAAAAAACCGTGTTCGAACTGCAGGCGGTCGATTGGCGCAGCCGCAAGCCGATTCCCACCGCGGAACTGGCGGCCACGGTGCGCGAGCTCAACACCCTGGGCGCGCGGCATATCGCCTACTACCCGGACGACCTGTTCCACGACCAGCCCAGGCTGAAGGCGTTCAAGCGGGTGTTTTCGCTGACCGCGCATCCGGAAGAATGAAGGCCGGCGGCGGCGGTCAAGCGCCCGCGACAGGGCGCGCCGCGGCCGGAGGCGAGGTCCGTCGGCGAGGCGGCGGGACCGATAGACGATTGATGATCCATCGCATCAAGGGGCGAGGAGACGTGTTGTGAACCTGGCATTGATACTGCTGCTGGCATATGCCTTTTTTTATCCGTTGTTCATGGCGTATTTGTGGATGGTGGGGGCGGTGCATTACTACCTCCACTACGAAAGAAAAGACCCGCCGCTGAACCAGCCGCCGACGCTGGACTATCCGCCGCTGAGCGTGGTGGTGCCCTGCTACAACGAAGAAGACAATGTGCGCGAAACCCTGGCCTACGCGCTGGCGCTGGACTACCCGGATTTCGAAGTGATCGCGGTCAACGACGGCAGCCGGGACGCCACCGGCGCCATCCTGGACGAACTGGCCGCCGCGCATCCGCGGCTGCGCGTGGTGCACCAGGCCACCAACCAGGGCAAGGCGGTGGGGCTCAACACCGCGCTGGCGCTGGCGCGCCACGAATACCTGCTGTGCATAGACGGCGACGCGCTGCTGGACCCGTACGCGGGCAAATGGCTGATGCGCCATTTCCTGACCTCGCCGCGCGTGGGCGCGGTCACCGGCAACCCGCGCATCCGCAACCGCACCACCTTGCTGGGGCGGCTGCAGGTGGGCGAATTCACCGCCATCATCGGCCTGATCAAGCGCGCGCAGCGCACTTATGGCAGATTGTTCACCGTGTCCGGCGTGATCACCGCCTTCCGCAAGACCGCGGTTTACCAGGCGGGCTACTGGAGCGAGGACATGCTGACCGAGGACATCGACATCAGCTGGAAACTCCAGCTCAAGCACTGGAACGTGCGTTTCGAACCGCGCGCGCTGGTGTGGATCTTGATGCCGGAAACCCTGCGCGGCCTGTGGAAGCAGCGGCTGCGCTGGGCCAAGGGCGGCACCCAGGCGCTGATGCGCAACGCCTGGGTGCTGCGCACCTGGCGGCACCGCCACATGTGGCCGGTGTACTCCGAATACTTCCTCAGCGTGGTCTGGTCCTACACCATGGCCGGCATCATCGTGTATTGGTTGCTGAGCCTGGTGTTGGGAGACTGGCTGCCCCAGGTGGGCACGCCGCTGATCCCGCGCTGGCACGGCATGGTGCTGGGCGGCACCTGCATGCTGCAGTTCATGATCAGCAAGATGATGGACAGCCAGTACGACGCCAAGCTGGGCAAGAACTACTACTGGATGGTCTGGTATCCGCTGGTTTACTGGCTGCTGAACGTCTGCACCACCATCGTGGCTTTCCCGCAGGCGGTGTTCCGCAAAAAGGGCAAGCGCGCGCGCTGGGTCAGCCCGGACCGGGGGGTGAGGGCATGAGCCGGTTGGGAGACGGCCTGATCATCCAGGCCTCGCACAATATGAGCGCCTTGCAGCGGCTGCTGTCCTGGCTGATGACCCTGGCGTGCTGGCTGGCGTGGTTCTATCTGTGGCTGCCGGCCCTGGCTTACGTCGGCTACCTGATCTGGGGCCGGGACGTGCTGCCGGCGGCGCTCCGCGCCGAGGACGCGCCGGAACACCTGGGCAGGCTGCGCGACTACGGCTTGGAGATCGCGCTGATCGGGCTATGCCTGCTGCTGTGGTCGCGGATCAATTACTGGCGCTTCGCCGGCAAGCAGAAGCGCAGCCCCATCCCCAACGTCACGTTGGAGAAACTGGCGGAAGACCTGGGCGTGTCGCCGGACGAGCTGCGCGACGGCCAGGCCGCCAAGGTGGCGGTGGTGCACCACTGCGGCGAGGGCGGCATCGCCCGCATCGAAACCGTGACGCGGCTGCCGCCCGGCTGAGTCACCAGCCGCCGAACAAGGGCAGCAGCGCCAGAGCCAGCAACAGCGCCCAGGCGGCCGCGCCGGCGCACAGCGCGCTATAGGCGAAGTGCTGCGACTCAACCTCTTCCTCCAATCCCAGGATGGCCGGCAGCCCGTGGTAGAGCAGGGCGAAGGACGCGGCCAGGCCCAGCAGCGCGCCCAGCAGATTGAAGGCCGGGTCCGGCGCCAGCAAGGCCAGGCTGGACAGCCACAGCGGCACCGCCGCGCCGGCGGCCAGCAGGAAGCACTGATCGAAGCCCGCGGTCAGCTTGCGGCCGGCGGCCAGCGCCTGCAGCGTCCAGGCCATCAGCGGCACGGTGGCCAGTTCGGCGACGAAGAACAGCGCGGCGGCGGCCAGCCAGCGTTCAAGGCCGGCGGCGGGCGCGTAAAGCTGGCCGTGGGCCAGGCCGGCGTAGCAGATCATCAGCGCCGGCAGCAGCGAGAACGGCAGCACCAGCTTCAGCATCAGGCGGCGCGGCGACGGCGCTTGCGCGCGCAGTTCGTCCCAGCCGCCGTGGCTGGAAAACAGCATCTTCGGATAATGGCTCAGTTTCATGGCAACACTCCTTGGGCGGGACGGGCGACGGCATACTCTCAATATGTATCATGATGTGATATAAATTCAAGCATGAATCCCTTTCCAGACCCCCCCATCCTGAGCAAGGCGGATTTTGAGCGCCTGTCCGAATTCCGCCATCAATTGCGCGTGTTCCTGCGCTTCAGCGAAGACGCCTGCCGCGGCCACGGCCTGACCCCGCTGCAATACCAGCTGCTCTTGCACGTGCAAGGTTATCCGGGCCGCGACTGGGCGACGGTGGGCGAGCTGGCCGAGCGGCTGCAGTCCCACCACCACGGAGTGGTGGCGCTGGCCAGCCGCTGCGAGGAGCTGGGCCTGGTGCAGCGCCGGCCCGGCCGCGAGGACCGGCGGCAGGTGGAAATCCATCTGACCGAGGCCGGGCGCAATCAGGCGCAGGCGCTGGCCGCCTTGCACCGCGACGAAATCCGGCTGCTGCGCGACAAGCTGGCGCCGCCGGGCTTCGACCCGACTTAGATCCGGCTTAGACCCGCTAACAAAACCCCTGATCCTGCATTGCGCCTCCTTGTCGTACTACGAGTACTGTCCTGCGTCGGCGCGCCTTGGCCCAGGTTCTCTGCGAGGTTTTGTTCGCGGCGCTTAGAACCGGTTTACGATCTCGCGAGCAATGGCGAGACAAGGCGAAAACGGCTGAAAAAGCGGAGTGTACACACGGTACATGAGCATTTTGAAGCCGCTTTCAACGCCGTATCGCCGACGCGTAGCAGATCGTAAACAGGTTCTTAATCGCCCAGATAGCGCCGGCGCAGCCGCCGCAGCCGTCCGTCCGCGGCGACGCGGTCCAAGGCCTGCTGCAAACGCTGGACGCGCTGCGGCGGCGTGGCCGGATTGAGGGCGAACCAGTACTGGCCGCCGCCGTCCAGCAAATAAGCCGGCGCCGCCGTGCGCGGCGGCAGCTTCAGCTTGCCCAGATGCCAGCGCATCGCCCAATCCAGCATCGCCACCAGATCGACGCGGTCCAGCAGCAGCTTGTTCAGATTGGCCGCGTCGTCCTGGCCGGCGTCCAGCCCGTCGCGACGCGGGTCCAGCTCCGCCAGCCGGTTGAAGGCGGCGGAGCCGGCCAGCGCGCCCACCCGATAGCGCCGCGCGTCGGCCGCGCCGCTCAGGCGGATGTCGCGGCGGGCGGACAGCCGGTACAGAAAGACGCGGCGCGGTCCTATCGGTCCCACCCACTGGAACTGCGCTTCCCGCTCCGGCGTGCGCACCATGGCGAACAACAGCGCGTCCGGCGTTTTCCGCACCGTGGCGTAAGCGCGCAGCCAGGGCCGCACCTCGATCTTTAGACTGAGCCCGGCTTCCGCCGCGACCAGGCGCAAGGCCTCGGCGGCATAGCCCTTGACCTTGTCGTTTTCCACATAGCTGAGCGGCGGCAAATCCTCGGTATAGGCCTTGATGTCGGCCGCCGCCGCCGTCAGCGTCCAGCACGCGCCCAGCGCCGCCAGCAGCGGGCGGATGATTGTCCCCGGAATGACCATTTTTGTCCGTTATGCGTGATGGCTCACAGCATGGCAGTTTGCCAGACAAAAGGGCGGGTTTGATGACAAATGGGCGGTTTCAGCGCAGCGCCAACGCGGCGCCCAGTCCGATCAAGGCGCAGCCTATGCCGCGGTTCAGGCCGCGCTGCCAGCGCAGCATGCCGGCGTGCAGCCGCGGCTGGGTGAACAGCACGGCCACCAGCGCGAACCAGGCCAGGTGGGCGGCGGAAATGAATAGGCCGTAGCCCGCGCGCAGCGCCGGCGGCGTGTCCGCGTTCACCGCCTGGCTGAACAGGCTGAGCACGAACAGCGAGGTCTTTGGGTTGAGCGCATTGCACAGCAGACCGGCGCGCAACGCGGCCCAGGCGCTCTGCCGGCCGCCGTGTTCCGCGGGGCCGGCGGCCAGCGGCGGCTGGATGAAGGTGCGGTAGCCGATGTACAGCAAGTAGCCTGCGCCCAGCAGCTTGAAGCCGGCCAGCAGCCACGGCGTGCGGCTGAGCAGCAGGCTGAGGCCCAGCAACGCGCACAGCACGTGGAACTGCACCCCCAGCGCGATGCCGCAGGCGCCCAGCACCCCGTGGCCGCGTCCGTATTGCAGGCTGTTGCGGGTGATGACGGCGAAATCGGCGCCGGGGCTGATCACGGCGAGCAGGGTGAGCAGGGCAACGGTCAGAAATTCATTCATCGCGACAAGACTTTCATGGTGGAAACCCGGCTGATTGTCGCGGACTTGGCGCGCGGCCAAAATCGATTTATTGTCGGTGCATTGCGTGAGGAAAAATCACAGATGAGCTATCGCATTCCCGCCTTGAACGCGGTGCGCGTGTTCGAGGCCGCCGCGCGCCACGGCAGCTTCGTCAAGGCCGCCGCCGAGCTGTGCGTGACTCACGGCGCGGTCAGCCGCCAGGTCAGGCAATTGGAGGAGGGTTTGGGCGTGGCCTTGTTCGAGCGGCGCAACCGGGCGGTATTCCTGACGGCCGCCGGGGAAAGCTTTCGCCACAGCTGCGCCGAAGCGCTGCGCGTGCTGGAGCAGGGGGCGGCCCGGGCGCGGCGGCAGGCGGACGCGCCGCTGCGGCTGTCTTGCGAGCCCACCATCATGATGCGTTGGCTGATTCCGCGGCTGCCGGCGTTTCAGGCCGATCATCCCGACATCGAGCTCCTGCTGTCCGCCGCCGGCGGGAAAGTTGATTTTTCCTCACAGAGAATAGACCTGGCGCTGCGCCGCGACGACAGCGGCTGGGGCCTGGGCGACCACGCGGCGGAAGTGGCGCGCGAATGCGTGGGGCCGGTGTGCGCGCCGGCGCGGCTGAGCGCGGCCGGCGGCGATTGGCGCGGCCTGCCGCTGCTGCACGCGGATAGCAGGCCGGAGGCCTGGAGCCGTTGGCTGGCGGCGCAAGGCGAGAGCGCGAGCGCCGAGGCGGGCCGTTTCGAACACTTCTATCTCAGCCTGCAGGCGGCCGAGGCCGGGTTGGGACTGGCCATCGCCTCCGTCTACATGGCGGCGGACGCCTTGGCGCTGGGCCAGCTGACGGCGCCGGAGGGCTTCCGCGCCGACGGTTCCAGCTATGTGCTGCTGTCGCCGCGCCCCTTCGACGGCGACGCGCGCCGGCAGGCGGTGTTGGAGTGGTTGCGCCGGCAGATGGCGCGGGACCTGGCTAGTCAGCCCGAGGCTGGCTGGGCAGCCGCCAGGTCGGACTGCAAGCATTCGAACAACTCGCGCTCCTCAAAGCGCACGTGAGCCTCCATCAATTCGGCGAAGCGCGCCAGCGTCGTCGCGTCCGGGGTCGCCAATTCCGCGATCAGCGCGCGCAGCCGGCGGTGCTCGTCCAGCGCGCGAGCGGCCAGCGCTGCGTGTTCGGTGCGCGCCAGCCGTGGGAATAGCGTGCTTTCTTCTTCCGCGAAATGCCGTTCCAGCGCGTCGGCGCTCCAGACGCGCAGCTCGGCGGCCAGGCTGGCCTGGCGTTCCGGCTCGCCGCTGGCGGCGGCCAAGCGCGCCTGACGCGCCATTTTCAGCGCCTGGTGATGTTCGCGGGACAATTCCAGCAAGGCGGGGTGTCGTTTCATGAAGAGGAGTCCGGAGAGTGGGAAGGCGCGCGGCCGCGGCGCAGGCTGCTCAGCAGCAGGACGAGGAAACACAGCAGCGTCAGCGCATTGAGCAGGCCGGCCGCGCGCCGCCAGGCGAAAGCGCCGTCCAGCATGCCGTACAGCCGCAGCAGCAAGGACAGGTGCAGCGCCGCCAGCGGCGCGTAGAAGGCGGGACGGTAAGGCAGCTTCAGCCGCGTCAGCGCCGGGATGATGATGGGCGCGTGGCCGAACACCATGGAAAACACAAAGCCCAGGCCCATCGCGTGCAAGGCCGCGTCGCGCCAGGGATGACCGGGCAGCAGCGCGCCGGTCAGGCCCAAGACGCCGGCGATGGCCAGCCAGCCGTAACCGCAGAGCAGGGCGACGGCGATGTAGCGGGTCAGCCCGCGCTGGCGCGCGTTGCGCCGGGCGATGTCGTGGCGCAGCAGCCAGACGGCCAGCGCCAGCAAGGCCGCCGCGTACAGCCGCAGGCCGATGTCCGGCCGCCACAGGCTCAAGGCGGCGCCGCCGCCCAGCGCCAGGGCCGCCAGCGCGAAGCCGCGCCGGGCCGAAGGCTGCAGCGGCAGCAAGCGGGTCAGCTCCAGCCGTTCGCCGGCAATGGTCAGAATCAGGAAGGCCAGCCACCAGGGAATGGCCGGCTGCACATCCCCGCCCAGCCGCCAGGCCAGGTTGCCGATCAGCCAACACAGCGCGGCGGTGGCCAGGGTCAGGGTGAAGGCGGCGGCATGACGTCGCAGCACCTGGACGCCGCCGGCCAGCAAGACGACGGAGGCCAGCGTCTGCAGCCACTGCGCCGCCAACGGCGGCAGGCCGGCGATCAGACTCAGGCCGGACAGGCCGGCTGCCGCCGGCGCCAGCAAGGCCCAGCGGCGGTTCAAGGCCACCGCCCGCTCCAAGCTGATCACGCCGCCGAAGAAGGCGCCTATCATCAGCGCGCCGTGCCAGCCGGCCAGCGACGCTGTCGCGGCCGGCACCGCCCAGCCCAGGCGCGCCAGGCCGGCCAACGCGCCGCAGAGCAGGGCCAGCGCGGCCAGGCCCAGCCAGGGCAGCCGCCACGCCTGCGCCGGACTCATGCCTGCCAGCCGAAATGACGACGGCTGTCCTCGCTCATCCGTTCCGGCGACCAGGCCGGCTCCCAGACCAGATCGACGTGGATGCGGCGCTGCGGCGGCAGGCCGTGGGTGAGCGCGAATTCCACTTCGTCCAGAATCATTTCGCCCATCGGACAGGCGGGCGAGGTCATGGTCATCTCGATCAACAGCCGCTCCGGCTGCGGGTCGATGCGGTAGACCAGGCCCAGATCGATGATGTTGACGCCGATTTCCGGGTCTATGACCTGGCGCAGCAGGCCGCGCGCCAAGTCCACTTCCTGCTGCTGTTCGGGGGAGAGGGGGTCCGGCATGGAGGTCGCCTTTTAAGGTATATATTTTTTACACCTTATGGATGCTACGCCGGCGGAGGCGGCCGGGCAATAGGCCGTTCAGCTTAGCGCGGCTGACAGTGCCGGTTTCACGTCTGAGGCAAGGCGGCGTCAGGCGTTTTGTTGGCCGCTCTTAATCGCAACGCCGCACCCGCTCCCAATCCAGGCCGAAGCGCGCCAGGTATTTGCGCAGCCGGTCCGCGTCGTTGGGCTGGGCCTTGAGCTGGCGCGAGGCGGCGAACAGCCGGCGGCCGGCCTCGGACAGAGAGGCCGAGTCGCGGCAGACGCGCAGCACGCCCTCCAGCTGCATGCGGTCGAACAAGTCCAGCTGAGCCAGCCGCTCCGGGTCCAGCGCCGCCAGCGCCTCTTCCGACGCCTGCTCTTGCCAGCCGTGGCGCAGCCGCGCGATCTCTTCGCTGACGCCTTCCTCGTCGATGCGGCCGGCGTCGGCCAGCGTGGCCATCCGCGTGACCGAGGCGGACAGCTCGCGGAAGTTGCCCTGCCAGCGCGCCTGCGGCGAGGCGGCGAAGGCGAGGTAGGCGCGACGCGCCTCGGCGTTGAAGCGGGCGCGCTGGCCGTGCTGCTCGGCGTGGCGCGCCAGCTCGAACTCCAGATTGGGCTCGATGTCCTCGCGGCGCTCGGCCAGGCCGGGCAGGTCGAAGCTCCACAGATTGATGCGCGCGTACAAGTCCTCGCGGAAACGGCCGGCGCGCACCCATTGGCGCAAGTCCCGCACCGTGCCGCAGATCAGCTGGAAATTGCTGTGCACCTCGCAATCGCCGCCAAAGGGGAAGAAGCGTTTTTCTTCTATGGCCTTGAGCAGCATCGCCTGCTCGTCCAGGCCCAGCTCGCCTATCTCGTCCAGGAATAGCATGCCGCCGTCCGCGCTGCGCAACAGGCCGAAGCGTTCGGCGTGCGCGCCGGTGAACGCGCCCTTCACATGGCCGAACAGGGCCGACATCGCGCTGTCGCCGCGCAAGGTGGCGCAATTGACCTCGACAAAGCGGCCGTCCAGCCGGTGGCGCGTCTTTTTCAGCTGATACAGCCGGCGCGCCAGCTGGCTTTTGCCGGCGCCGGTGGGGCCGCTGAGCAGGATGGGAGCGTCGGAGCGCACCGCTACCCGCTCGATCTGCTCGATCATGCGGTTGAAGCGCGGGTTGCGGGTGGCGATGCCGGACTTGAGAAAGGACACGGTGTCGTCGCTCTCCTGGCGGAAACGTTGCGCGATCTGGTCGTAGCGCGACAGATCCAGGTCGATGAGGCTGACCTCGCCGGCCAGGCGCTGGCCCTGGCGCGCCGGCGAGCTTTGCAGCAGCCGCGCCGGCAGGTGGCGGGATTCGGTGAGCAGAAACCAGCAAATCTGCGCCACGTGGGTGCCGGTGGTGATGTGGACCAGGTAATCCTCGCGTTCGGTGTCGAAAGCGTAGCGCGCGGCGAAGTCGTGCAGCGCCGCGTACATCTCCTCGAAATCCCATGGGTCTTGCAGATTGACCGGATGCAGCCGGACCTCGGTGCCCGGCGACACCGCGGCGATGTCCTGCGCCGTCAGCTGCGCCAGCCGCGAATGATGGTTGTCGTGCAGCAGTTCCAGCCGCCGCAGCGGCATCTCGGGCTGGGCGCAAATGCCCACCGAGGGCCGCCATTTCTTCCAGCGCTCGGCGCCGTGGCCGCGCCGGTCCAGCACCGTGCCCAGGAAACCAATCGCCACTCTGTTGCGCATATCTTATCTATTTGGATAATTGAATAGATTATTTTATCAAAAAAGACTTGTCTGTGTTTTTGCGAAAACCGGCGGATCGGCGTTGAATGGAAGGTTTGTTATTGTTTAATCAATGGCTTGATCATTTTATTTCGAGCGGTCATGAAGCTGGCACGATTCTGGCAATAAGCGGAACGGGCGCGGAGGCGCAAGCCTGTCCGCGCCTTGGGGCGATGCGCGCCGACGGCGCGCCAAGAGCCTGTTCACGATCCAGCGAGCAAGAGCGGGGCAAGGCGAAGCAGCGGAAGAAGCGGAATGTGCAGTGGCTGTCCGAGCATTCCGACGCCGTTGACAACGCCCTGGTCCAAGCCGCCATGGCGCAGCAGATCGAGCGCAGGTTCTTAAGAGGGGCTAACAATAGTCAGTTTCACGTCTGAGGCAAGGCGCGCCGACGCAGGCAGTACTTGGGTACGGCAAGTCGGCGCAACGCAGCATCAGGTGTTTTGTTCGCCGCTCAAAAAACCGATATGCACAAAGAAAGACAAGAATATGACCGTGAATCCCTATCAAACCCTGCTGGCGGCCAACGGCGCGCCCATCAAGATGTGGACGCAAGGCGTCCCGGTGGAAGACGCCGCGCGCGAGCAACTGCTGCAAACCGCGCAGCTGCCCTTCATCTTCCGGCACTTGGCGGTGATGCCGGACGTGCACCTGGGCAAGGGCTCCACCATAGGCAGCGTGATCCCCACCGTGGGCGCCGTCGTTCCGGCGGCGGTGGGCGTGGACATCGGCTGCGGCATGATGGCGGCGCGCACCACCTTGAGCGCCGCGGACCTGCCGGACCAGCTGGGCGGCCTGCGCGGCGCGATCGAAGCCGCGGTGCCGCACGGCCGCAGCCCCTCCCGTTCCGGGCGCGACAAAGGCGCTTGGCAGCAGCCGCCGGCCGGCGTGGACGCCGCCTGGGCGCGGCTGCTGCCGGGCTTCGACGCCATCACGGCCAAATATCCCAAACTGGCGAAAACCAATAACCGCCTCCACCTGGGCACGCTGGGCACCGGCAATCACTTCGTCGAGGTGTGTCTGGACGAAGCGGACCGCGTCTGGTTCATGCTGCACTCCGGTTCGCGCGGCGTGGGCAACGCCATCGGCAATCTGTTCATCGAACTGGCCCAGGCGGATATGCGGCGGCACATCGCCAATCTGCCGCACCGCGAACTGGCTTATTTCGAAGAAGGCAGCCGCCATTTCGACGACTACGTGGAAGCGGTGGGCTGGGCGCAGGACTATGCGCGCCAAAACCGCCAACTGATGATGCGCCAGGCGGTGGACGCCGCGCGCGGCGTGATCGCCAAGCCCTTCGACGCCGAAGTGGAGGCGGTGAACTGCCACCACAACTACGTGCAGCGCGAAACCCACTTCGGCCGCGAGGTGCTGGTGACGCGCAAGGGCGCGGTGGCCGCGCACAAAGGCCAGCTGGGCATCATTCCCGGCTCCATGGGCGCCAAGAGCTTCATCGTGCGTGGTCTGGGCAATGAAGAAGCCTTCTGTTCCTGCAGCCACGGCGCCGGCCGCGCGATGAGCCGCTCCGAAGCCAAGCGCCGCTTTGACATAGACGATCAGCGCCGCGCCACCGCCCATGTGGAATGCCGCAAGGACGCGGAGGTGATCGACGAAATCCCGATGGCCTACAAAGACATCGACGCGGTGATGGCGGCGCAATCCAGCCTGGTGGAAGTGGTGCATACCTTGCGTCAGGTGGTGTGCGTGAAAGGATGAGGACTGGTTCGCCATCCGGCGCGCGCGGTTTTTAATGTCCTTTGCTAGCCGTTTGGCCGGCGCGCGGCGGACATTGAGCCGGTTCTAATGCAAGGCGTCGGCTGGGCGGGAGGCTCCGCCGACGGCCTGGAGACAAAGACAATGCGAGAATTTTTATTTCAACACCCGCTGGAAGACGCGATGCGCGAGCGGGTGCGGCGCGAACTGGACGCGCTGGAACGGCGGCACCGGGTGCGGGTGCTCTACGCCTGCGAATCTGGCAGCCGCGCCTGGGGCTTTCCGTCGCCGGACAGCGATTACGACGTGCGCTTCATCTACGTGCACGAGCCGGAATGGTATCTGCGCGTGATGCCGCAGCGCGACGTGATCGAACTGCCGATCAACGATGAGCTGGACATCAGCGGCTGGGAGTTGCGCAAGGCGCTGCGCCTGCTGCAAGGCTCCAACCCCACGCTGTGCGAATGGCTGCAATCGCCGCTGGTGTACCGGGCGGACCCGCAGGCCTTGCGCCTGCTGCGCGGCTTGGCGCCGGATTTCCGCTCGGACCTCAAGTGCCGCTGGCATTACCTGGCGATGGCGCGCAAGAACTTCAACGCCCATCTGCAAGGCGACAGCGTGTGCCTGAAAAAATACCTGTACGTGCTGAGGGCCTTGCTGGCGGTGCGCTGGCTGGACGCCGGACGCGGCATGCCGCCGACGCGCTTCGCCCAGCTGGCCGGCGTGGTGGACGACGCCGGACTGGCCGCCGAGATCAACCAACTGCTGGCGGTGAAGATAGCCTGCGGCGAGTCGATGCGCGGACCGCGCCGCCCGCGCATCCACGCCTTCATCGAACAGCAGCTGGCGGCGGCGGAACCGGCGCCGGCGTTGCCCACGCCCTGTGGCGACAACGCGCGTCTGGACCAGGCGCTGTGGCGGCTGGCCAGGCCGCTAGACCATGAACTGGGATTGGTGTCCAGCTGAAAGGACAGCATTGCGCATTCCATCGGGATAATAAGATGTTGGCGGCAGGCGGTCCGGCTCGCGCCGGTCGCCGCCGTTCTGACATCAACCCGGGGGTATCCTGATGAGCTACACCAATGTCGAATCCAGGCCTGGCCAGCAGCCACGCCATGGCCAAGTGTTCCAGCCGGAGTCGCGCGGCCAGTTCTGCGTGGACGGCGTCAACGCCCAATGCCCGCTGCTGAGCTGGCAGGTCAACGGCCTGGAAGGCGGCAAATTCTTCCCCGCCGTCGCGGGCGGCCTGCGCGACCCGCTGGCGCCGGACGACGTGGCCAATGTGGCGCCGCCGGCGGACGGCAAAATCGCCAGCGCCGGCCAGGCCTTCGCCGCGGTGCTGGACGAGCAGAGCGCCGAGCGTTGGCACAAGCACCCGGTCAAATCCGGCCAGACGCAGGAATTCCACTGGAGCTACCACGCGATCCACCTGACCCGGCGCTGGAACTACTTCATCACCAAGGCCGGCTGGAACCCCAACCAGCCGCTGAGCCGCGCCCAGTTCGAATCCGAGCCCTTCCACAAAGTGGAGCTGACCGCCCAGCCGTACTGGTCCCACGGTGCCGAACTGATGCCGCCGGAGCCCACTATCCACAATGTCAGGCTGCCGGAGCGCCAGGGCTACCACGTGGTGCTGGCGGTGTGGGAAGTGGCCGACACCGGCAACGCCTTCTACCAAGTGATCGACTTCGACTTCAGCTGATCGACGCGCTTCGCGCCACGCGCGGCGGCCTGGGCCGCCGCCGTCGCCTCCATGAAAGGAAGGGCAGATGAATCAATTCGCCAAGCCGGAACGGCGCGCGTTGAGCGACGACGCCGCGTTGATGCCGGAGATTGCGGGCAACTTCTTGATGGGTTTCTGGCACAACTGGCCGTCGGAGCCGGGCAACGGCTACCAGCGCGGCCAGTCCGCGGACCTGCCGCTGGCGGAAACCCCGGCCGACTACAACATCGTGGCGGTGGCCTTCATGAAGGGCGCCGGCATTCCCACCTTCAAACCCTACAATCTGAGCGATCAGGCCTTCCGCGAACAAGTGGGCGAACTCAACCGTCAGGGGCGGGCGGTACTGATCTCGCTGGGCGGCGCGGACGCCCACATCGAGCTGCATGCCGGGCAAGAGCAGGCGCTGGCCGACGAAATCATCCGCCTGGCGGAGACCTACGGCTTCGACGGCCTGGACATCGACCTGGAGCAAAGCGCCATCGCCGCCGCCGACAACAGCACGGTGATTCCGGCCGCGCTCAAGCGGGTCAAGGACCACTACGCAGCCGAGGGCCGCCACTTCATCATCAGCATGGCGCCGGAGTTTCCCTATCTGAAAGTGGGCGACAAATACGCGCCTTACCTCGCCGCGCTGGACGGCTATTACGACTTCATCGCCCCGCAGTACTACAACCAGGGCGGCGACGGCGTCTGGGTGGACGAGCTGAACGCCTGGCTGTCCCAGGACAACCAGGAGCAAAAGGAAGACTTCCTCTATTACCTGACCGACAGCCTGATCAACGGCACCCGCGGCTACCTGAGCATCCCGGCGGACAAGTTCGCCATCGGCCTGCCGGCCAACAACGACGCCGCCGCCACCGGCTACGCGGCGGACCCCGGCGCGGTGTACCGCGCCTTCAGTCGCTTGGCTGCGGACGGCAACCCCATTCGCGGCTTGATGACCTGGTCCGTCAACTGGGACGCCGGGCGCGACGCCGGCGGCCGGCCCTATGACTGGGGTTTTGTCCGCGACTACGCCGAACTGATCCACGGCGACAGCGGCGGCGGCCGCCCCGGCGCGCCGCAAAACCTCAAGGCGGACAGCCGCAGCGACACCGCCATCAGCCTGAGCTGGGAAGCTTCCCAGGGCGGCGAGCAGCCGGTGACGCATTACCAGCTGCACCGCGACGGCCAGCCGGCGGGCCAGACCGGCGCGCTCAACTATCTGGACAGCGGCCTGCAGCCCGGCACCGCCTACCGCTACTTCGTCACCGCGCTGGACGCCGCCGGCCAGGCCTCCGGCCCCAGCAACAGCGTGACCGTCAGCACCAGCGGCGGCGAGCCGGAGCCGGAGTATCCGGAGTGGCTGAACGAGCACGACTACCAAGTGGACGACGGCGTCAGCTATCAGGGCGGCCATTACCGCTGCCTGCAAGCCCACCGCTCCAACCCCGGCTGGACGCCGGACGTGGCCTTCACCCTGTGGCGGCCGGCGTGAGCTGAGCGCGGCGGCGGGCCTTGCAGGGGCCGGCCGCCGCTTTTTATTGCCGCTTGGCCGCCCAACTGGAGAAGCGCTGCTCCAGCGCCTCGCCGTGGTCGGTCCAGAACGCGGCGTCCATCGCCAGCGCGCTGGCCATATTGGCCGGGTGGCTGGGCAGCTCCGCCTGGACCGCGGCCGGCAGCAGGCCCAGCGCCTTGCGGTTGCTGGGGCCGTAAGGCATCTGCTCCGAATACAGCTTTTGCGGCTCCGGCCGGCTGGCGAAGGCGATGAACTTCAGCGCCTCGTCCTTATTGGGCGAACCCTTGGGAATGGCCCAGTAACTGAACTCGCTGATGTTGTTGCGCCACACCATGCGCAGCTTGCGGCCCTCGCGCCGCGCCAGGCTGATGCGGCCGTTGTAGGACGAACTCATCGTCACGTCGCCGGACAACAGATACTGCGGCGGCTGGGCGCCGCTTTCCCACCACTGGATATGGGGCTTGAGCTGGTCCAGCTTGCGAAAGGCGCGGTCCACCCCGGCCGGCGTGGACAAGGTCTTGTAGACCTCGGCCGGCGGCACGCCGTCCGCCATCAACGCAATCTCCAGCGTGTAGGGCGCGCCGCGGCGCAAGGCCCGCTTGCCGGGGAAACGCTTCACGTCCCAGAAATCCTGCCAGCTCTGCGGCGCGGTTTTCAGCTTGTCCTCGTTGTAGGCCAGCACCATGGAGGCCAGGAACATGCCGATGGCGCAGGGCTGGACCGCGCCGGGCACGAAGTCCGCCTTGTCGCCTATCCGCCGGTAATCCAGCTTCTCCAGCAAACCCTCCTCACAGCCGCGGCCCTGCGCCGCGGCGTCCACCTCCACCGCGTCCCAGCGCACGCGGCCGGTGGCCGCCATCGCCTTGATCTTGGCGAACTCGCCGTTCCAGGCGTCTGCGACGATGCGCACGCCGTTTTGGCGCTGATAAGGCGCGTAATAAGCGCGCGACTGCGCCGCCTGGTTCTCGCCGCCGTAGGACACCACCACCAACTCGCTGGCGGAGGCGACGCCGCCGGCCAACAGGCAGGCGGCGATGCTCAGATGCGTCAATTTCATGATCTCTCTCCTCTGGATGCTGCGTGGCCGGCTTATCCTTGCCGGTCCGGACAGTCTAGGAAGCGATCAAAAAACTGTAAAATTTATTTTGATTTTATTAAAAAACTGTTGCGGAGTCGGATGGCTTTGCTGCGCGCGGCGCCGGCGAGGCAGGGCGAGACAAGCAAAAAGCCGCTGGGGCAGCGGCTTTATTTGGAACAGGTTCTTGAGCCGCTAACAAAGCCGCGCAGCGTGCCTGAGCCAAGGCGCGCCGACGCAGGCCGTACCCGTAGTACGACAAGGAGGCGCAACGCAGGGTCGGGGGTTTTGTTAGCGGCTCTTAGTAGCTGGGCGGGGTAATCACCCAGACCACAACGGTCTCCTCGCTACCCGGATTGCGGTAGCGGTGCGGTTCGCTGCTGGAATAGGCGAAGCTGTCGCCCTGTTCCAGGTGAAACTGGCGCTCGCCGACGAACAGCTCCAGCGAACCCTTGAGCACGAAGCCGGCTTCCTCGCCGTTGTGGCTGTAACCCTCGTCGCAGCTGGCGCCGGGCGGGATCAGACAGTGGATCATCTCCAGCTGGCGCTGGTTTCGGGGCGTCAGCAAGTGGTCGACGAAACCGTTCTTATAATCCAGCCGCGGCCGTTGCTCGCGGCGCACGATATAGTCCTTCTCGTCCGCGGCCTGCTCGGCGGCGTCGTTGAAAAACCATTGCACCGTCACCCCCAGGCTGCGGGCGATATTGACCAGCGCGTTGATGGACGGCTGGGCCAGCTCGCGCTCGATCAGGCTGATGTGGCCCACCGACAAGCCGCTGGTTTCGGCCAGCCGGCTCAGCGTCAGGCCCTGGCGCTTGCGCAGCTGGCGGATGCGGGCGCCCAGCTGCAGCGGGGCTTCGACGGCGGATGTTGCGTTTTTGCTCACGATGAAATCCTGTGCGGCGGCGCTTGGCCGCGGTTCATGCTTGAATTTTATTAAAAAAATTTGCAATAAATTTTAATTTAAGCAAAATCAAAAAGCCACAGCGATGGCGTCCGCCAAACCCGATCAAAGGTCCACGCGATGAGCACCTTGTTCCCCCTGCTGTTCTCCCCGCTGCGCATCGGCCCGGCGTTGTTGAAGAATCGTATCATGTCCACTGGACACGACACCGTGTTGCCGGAGGACGGCCGGGTCAGCCCGGCGCTGGTGGCCTACCACCGGGCGCGAGCGCGCGGCGGCGTCGGCCTGATCGTGCTGCAAGTCTCCGGCGTCCACGAAACCGCGCGCTACACCTCCCACGCCCTGATGGCCACCGACGACAGCTGCGTGCCCGGCTACCGGCAACTGGCCGAGGCGGTGCACGCCGAAGGCTGCAAGCTGTTCGCCCAGCTGTTCCACCCCGGCCGCGAAATCATGGAAAGCGCCGACGGCCTGCTCAGCGTGGCCTACGCGCCGTCGGCGACGCCCAGCGAGCGCTTCCACGTGCAGCCGCGCGCGCTGAGCCGCGAAATGATAGACGAAATCATCGCCGGCTACGGCGCGGCGGCGCGGCGGCTGCGCGCCGCCGGCGTGGACGGCGCCGAGATCGTCGCCAGCCACGGCTATTTGCCGGCGCAATTCCTCAACCCGCAAGTCAACCGCCGCCAAGACGGCTACGGCGGCGACGATGCCGGCCGGCTGCGCTTCCTGCGCGAAGCGGTGGCCGCCGCCCGCGCCGGCGGCGGGCCGGGCTTCGTGGTGGGCCTGCGCATCTCCGCCGGCGAGGAAGAAGGCGAGGGCATGGACGCCGAACTGGCGCTGGCGGCCACACTGGCGCTGGAGAACGAATTGGACTACGTCAGCCTGGTGGCCGGCAGCTCCGCCACCCTGGGCGCCGCCATCCACATCGCGCCGCCGATGGCGCTGCCGGCCGCCTATCTGGCGGCGCAGGCGGCGCGCTTCAAGCGCGCGCTGAGCATCCCGGTGCTCTTGGCCGGGCGCATCAACCAGCCGCAGGAGGCCGAACAACTGCTGGCCGGCGGCCAGGCCGACGGCTGCGGCATGACCCGCGCGCTGATTTGCGACCCGGAACTGCCGGTCAAGGCCGAACAGGGCCGGCATGACGACATCCGCGCCTGCATAGGCTGCAACCAGGCCTGTATCGGCCGTTTCCACCGCGGCCTGCCCATCTCCTGCATCCAACACCCGCAAAGCGGCCGCGAACTGGAATACGGCGAACTGCGGCCGGCCGCCGCGCCGCGGCGGGTGCTGGTGGCCGGCGGCGGCCCGGCCGGCATGAAGGCGGCGGTGATCGCGGCGCAACGCGGCCACCAGGTCAGCCTGTACGAGGCCGGCCCGCAACTGGGCGGCCAGGCGCTGCTGGCGCAACAGCTGCCCGGCCGCGCCGAATTCGGCGGCCTGATCACCAATCTGGAACGGGAGTTGCAACTGGCCGGCGTGGAAGTGAAGCGCAACGCCAGGGTGGACCGCGAACTGGTGCGGCGGCTGGCCCCGGACGCGGTGGTGGTGGCCACCGGCGCGCGGCCGCGCTGGCCGGCGCTGGAAGGCGGCGGCGCCATGCAAGTGCTGGACGCCTGGCAAATATTGCGCGGCGAAGCGGTGCGGGGCGGCAATGTGCTGGTGGCGGACTGGCGTTGCGACTGGACCGGCCCCGGCATCGCGCTGCGGCTGGCCGCCGCCGGCCACCAGGTGAGGCTGGCGGTCAACGGCACCCATGCCGGCGAAGCGTTGCAAATGTATGTGCGCGACCACCTGGCCGGCCAATTGCAGCGCGCCGGCGTGACGGTGACGCCGTACGCGCGGCTGTACGGCCACGACGACGACAGCGTGTACCTGCTGCACACCGCCAGCGAGGAAGCGATGGTGGAAAGCGAAGTGGACTGCCTGGTGCTGTGTCAGGGGCACCAGGCCGAGGATGGCTTATTGGAAGAGTTGAGCGGTTGCGGCGCCGAGCTGCACGCGATAGGCGATTGCCTGGCGCCGCGCACCGCGGAAGAAGCCGTCTATGAAGGCATGCGGCTGGGCTGGCGCTTGTAGCCGCCGGCCCGGCGGCCGTCAGCCGACGATGTGCGCCGTCAGAACCTGTTCAAAGTCTCGCGAGCAAGGGCGAGACAAGGCGAAAACAAGCGAAAAAGCGGAATGTACTTGTGGTACATGAGCATTTTGAGCTTGTTTTTAACGCCGTATCGCTGAAGCGCAGCAGACTTTGAACAGGTTCTCAGGCCGCTGGCGTCGGCGGCTACCTGTTCGCCCAAAGTATGGCCGTCCGGGTAATCGCCGCCGTTCTGGCGGCGGAAGGGGATGGGAGGTTCGTCGAACACCCCAAGCAGCCTCCGCCGCCAGGCGTCCTTGGCCGCGTCCAGTTCTGCGCCGGCAAGGCGGTTGGCGTTGTAGACCGTATGGGTGGGCAACACCGCCATGCCGGGGTAGAACAGGCAGCCGTGTGTCACCGGAAACAACAGTTGTTCCAGCGGTTGTCCTCATTGCGGTAGCCATAGGCGAAGCCGTAAAAACCTGTTTACGATCTTGCGAGCTAAGGCGAGACAAGGCGAAAACGGCTGAAGAAGCGGAATGTACATACGGTACATGAGCATTCTGAAGACGTTTTCAACGCGGTATCGCCAACGCGCAGCTGATCGTAAACAGGTTTTAAGGC
>NZ_LDUR01000002.1:0-130266 GCF_001043705.1 Chromobacterium sp. LK11 | reverse complement strand
GATTTTTATCACGGAGCCGAGCCAACCGCCCGCCGCGGTCAAACCCGCCCGGCGGCCCCAACCCTAGGAGACGCGAATCATGACGCCCAAGCCCTTGCCAACGCACAAACCGCCCGCGGAATGGAACGCGCGCGAGCTGGAGGTTCTGCGCCAGGAATACTCGCTGATCGGCACCGCCTGCCAAAGCCTGCTGCCTGACCGCAGCCCCGCCGCCATCCACGCGCAAGCCAAGGCCCAGGGCCTGCCGCCGCCGCGCCGCTGGAGCGCGGAGGAACTGAGCATTCTCCAGCGCGAATACCCGCTGCGGGGCGAGGCTTGCCGGGCCATGCTGCCGGGGCGCGGCGCGCTCGCCATCAACGTCCAGGCGCACCGGATGGGCTTGCGCCCCCCCACGCCGGCCTTCCGCCTGGCCTTGTCCGGCAAAACGCCTCGAGGACGCGCATGAGCTGGCTGCGCGCGCTGCTGGGCCGGGACGCGGCGCCGGAAGAAGAAGCCCGCCAGCGGCTGCCGCGCTGGGCGGCCTGGCTGAAGCCGCTATCCGACGCCGAGCCCTGCGGCGAAGACCTGTCCCACGACGACGAGTTTCTGGCCTTGAAAGAAGAAGTGACCCGGGTCTCCGGCATGGACTCGCAGCAGGCCTTGGCGCATGCGGAAACCCTGCTGAAAACCCGCGGCAAGGATTTGCGCGTGGCGGCCTACTACGCCTGCGCCCGGCTGCGCCGGGACGGCGTGGCCGGCCTGGCTGACGGGCTGGAACTGAGCGCCGCCTTGCTGGAACGCTATCCGGAAACGATCTGGCCGCGGCAGCCGGCGCGGCGGCGCAATGCGCTGGAGTGGCTGGCCAGCGAACGCTTCACCGATCAGTTGGCCGTGCTGGCCGATGACGACGGCGCAGCCTGGCGGCGGGCCGCGGCCGCCTTGCTGCTGCTGCAACGGCTTGCCGCCGACAGCGCGGCGCCGCCGCTGCGGCTGGATACGCTGGGCCGCTGCCTGCACGCCAGGCTGCAAGCCGCCGGCGACGAGGCCGTCAAGGCGCCGTCGCCTGCGGCGGCGATCGCGCCCGCGCCGCCGGCCGGCGCCAACGATGTCGGCTCCTGGCGCGAACTGCTGGAACAGGCGCGGCGGATGGCGGTGTTTCTGCGCCTGCAGCCGGAAGGCCAGGCCGCCGCCCTCCGCCTGTTGCGCGCCGTGCGCTGGGAAGCGCTGTCCGGCCCGCCGCCCGGCGACGCGGAGGGCCGCAGCCGCTTGCCGCCGCCGCGCGCCGAACTGCGTCAACAACTGAAGCGCCTGCTGTTGCAGCAACAATGGCGGGACTTGGCGGAGCGGGCGGAAAACGCGTTTGCGGAAGGAGCCAATCACTGGTGGCTGGACCTGCAGCGCTACGCCTGGCTGGCCTACCAGCATGGCGGCGAGATGGCGGCGCCGCTGGCGGAGTTGATCCGCGACGATACTCAGCGGCTGTGCCAACGGCTGCCCGGCGTAGAGAAGCTGAGTTTCAGCGACGGCAGCCCGTTCGCGGAGGACGCCACGCTGGAATGGCTGGCGCAATGGCCGCGGCAGGAAACCGCCGCCCTCGCCGCGCCGGCGGCCGACGAACGCGCGGATTGGCCGGAAACCGAAACCCAGGCCCACGCCATCGCCGCCCAGCAGGGCTTGCCGGCGGCCTTTGCCTGGGTGCAGGCCCTGCCCGCCGTCGCGGGCGGCCGCGAACGCTGCCTGCGGCAATTGCTGATGGCGCGGCTGGCGGAACGCCATGGCCGCGCCGAAATGGGCGTCCACCTGCTGGAGGCGCTGTTGCTGCAAGCCGACCGCCACCAACTGGACGCCTGGGAACCGGAGCTGGCCTTCGAGCTGCTGGCGCAGCTGGCGCGGCTGTTGCGCCAGCGCATGCAACGCAAGGATGCGGACCGCGCCGGCTTGGGCCAACAACTGGAGCGGCTCAACGCGCGCCTGGCCGCGCTGGACCCTGCCCGGGCGCTGGCCGGCGCCTTGCCATGAAATCGTCCGCGCCGCGCGCGGCGCTTTTTCCACACGCCGATGAAAGCCGCCCATGGATGATCTGACTCTGCGCTATTACGAAGCGGAAATGCGTTATCTGCGCGAGGCCGGCAAGGAGTTCGCCCGCGCCCACCCCGACCGCGCCGCCCTGCTGAATATCGACCGGGTAGGCAAGCGAGACCCGTATGTGGAACGGCTGTTCGAAGGCTTCGCCTTCCTGACGGGCCGCATCCGCCAAAAGCTGGACGACGATTTTCCGGAACTGACCGAGGGCCTGGTCAACATGCTGTGGCCGCATTATCTGCGCATGGTGCCGTCGTTGACCGTGCTGGAGTTGCGCGCCGACGCCCATGCGCTGCAACAGGCCAAACCGGTGGAGGCCGGCCTGAGCGTGCTCACCTCGCCGGTGGGCGCCAACGCGGTGCGCTGCGCCTATCGCAGCACCCAGCCGGCGACGATTCAGCCCTTGCTGCTGAGCGAGGCCGGCGCGCGCCTGGACGGCGAAGGACGCTCGGTGCTGGAATTGCGTTTTGATCTGGGCTCCGCCGCCAAGCGCGAGGCGCTGGACCTATCCCGCCTGCGCCTGTTCCTGGCCGCCGATCCGCCCATCGCCTTCGCGCTGCGTCACGCGCTGACCCGGCAATTGAGCCGCGCGCGCCTGCTGCCCTTGGGCCCGGGCGGCCACCCGCCTCGGGAAGCGCCGACGCTGCGCTTCGAACCGGTGGGCTTTGACGAGGCAGACCGGCTGTGGCCCAAGGCCGACAACGCCTTTGGCGGCTATCAGCTGCTGCTGGAATACTTTTGCTTCCGCGAAAAATTCCAGTTCCTCGATCTGGCCGGCCTGGACGCGGCCCTTCTGCCCGAGGACGCGACCGGCTTCACGCTGGAGCTGACCTTAACGCAACGCTATCCGGCGGACATGCCGTTCAACGCCGACAATCTGCGCTTGCACTGCGTGCCGGCGATCAATCTGTTCCCGATGGAAGCCGAGCCGCTGCATGTAGATCACTTGAGTCATGAATACCGGGTGGTGCCGCTGGCGAGCCAGGGCCCCGAGATCGAGGCCTGGTCCGTGGACGAGGTCGTTTCGATGGACACCGAGAGCGGCGGCCGCCACGCTTACGTGCCGTTCTCCAGCTTCCAGCACCGGGGCGGCATGCTGCGCGATGAGGCGCCGGAGCGCTTTTACCATGCTCGGACCCGTCTTGGCGCGGCCGGCAGGCCGGAAACCTGGCTGGTGCTGGGCGGCCACCTCTGGGACTCGCCGTCTGCGGCGATGCGCGAGGAGATCCTGTCGCTGCGCGTCACCGGCACCAACGGCATGCTGCCGCGCAAGGCCTTGCGCGAGGCGCAAATCCTGGAGCGCTCGCCGTCTTCGCCGCTGACCCGGATCGCCAATCTGACCGCGCCCACCCTCCCTTGCTATCCGCCGGCGGAAGACCGCTATCAATGGCGGGTGCTGTCCCACCTGGCGCCCAACTTTCTGTCGCTGCTGGACGCCGAGGTGTTGCGCGGAACGCTGGCGCTGTACGACTGGACCGAGGACGAATTGAACCGCCAGCGGCTGAGCGGCCTGCTGGAGGTCAGCCACCAGTTGGTCCGCCGGGTAAAGCAGGGCTGCATGGAACGCGGGGTGCGCATCGAACTGACGGTGGACCGGACCTGCTTCGCCGGCCCCGGCGACATTCATCTGTTCGGGGACTTGATGCACCGCTTCTTCGCCGCCTACGCCGACATGAATCTGTTCACCCGTTTCGAGATGCGCATCCTGCCGGAGAACGAGCGGGTCCGCTGGCCGGACAGCAAGACGGAAGCGCCGCCGCTATGACGGAAACCGACTTTTACGCCTGGCTGCGATCCGCGCCCGCCTATAACTTCTTTCAATTCTGCCGCGTGCTGGAGCGGCTGACCGGCGGCGCGCGTCTGGGCGCGGCCGACAGCCCCGCCGCCGAGCCGGTGCGGCTGCTGCCCTCGCCGTCGCTGGGTTTTCCCGCCGGCGAAATCGTCCGCGCGGAACCGGCCGACCCCGATACCGGCCGCCCTCCGGTGCTGCGTACCACCTTCATGGGGCTTTACGGCGTGGACGCCGTGCTGCCCTATTACTTCCTGGACGATATCGCCGCCCGCCGCGAGGGCCACGAACCGCTGGCGGCGATGCTGGACCTGTTCAGCCATCGCCTCACCGCCCTGCTCTATCGCGCCTGGGGCAAATACCGTTATCCGCTGGCCTTTCAGCCCGGCGCGCGCGACGCCTTGTCCAGGGCCTTGCTGGGACTGATCGGCATGGGCCTGGACGAGGCGGCCGAGCGCAGGCGGCTGCCCGCCAGCCGCCTGCTGGGACTGCTGGCCCTGCTGAGCCAGCGCACCCGGCCGGCCTCCGGCCTGGCCAGCGTCATCCGCCATGCGCTGCCCGCGGCCGAGGTCCGGGTACGGGAATTCCTCCCCCGCTGGACAATGCTGGACCAGCCTGCCCCCCTCTCCGGACGGCCGCCGCTGCGCGCCGGCGAACTGGTGCTGGGCCGCCGGCTGCGCGCCGCCAATCACGCGATCGCCGTCACCGTGCGCCCCGCTCGCGCCGACTGCGTGCCCGCGCTGCTGCCCGGAGGCTCCTTGCATCGTGACGTGCTGGCGCTGACCCGCGTTTATCTGGGATGGCGGCTGGAGGCCGAGATCTGGCTGGAGTTGCCGGCCGCCTGGCTCCCCGCCAGCGCGCTGAGCGCGGACGAACGGCCGCGCCTGGGACTTGGCGCGACCTTGGCCGGCGCAGCCCTCCGGCCCTGGCGGCGCCTGCGCATCGGCTACTATCAACCGCTGTCGGACGCTTGCGCCCGGCAGCCAGGAGAACCCGGATGAAACATCGCTTTCCCGCCCTGCGCGCCGGACTGGTCTGGTTGGGGCTGATTCTGCCGCTGAGCGGCTGCGGCCTGTGGCAAAGCGCCAAGAACGTCACGGCCAGCGCCGCTCAAAAGATCTTCCTGAGCCGCATCGAGCGCCTGAACCTGGACTTGGTCGCCAGCGAGGAGCTGAACGCCGACGCCGGACAGCGGCCGCTGGCGGTTGTGGTGAGGGTGTATCAGTTGAAGGACAAAGCCGCCTTCCTGGCCGCTCCCTACCCCGCCTTGCTGGAGCAGGACCAGTCCGTGCTAAGCAACGACCTGCTGGCCAGCCGGCAAGCGCTGGTGCGGCCGGGCGCCACGGTCAGCCTGCGCGAGCCCTACCATCAGGACGCGGCCCACATCGGCGTGATCGCGCTGTTCCGGCAAGCCGGCGCGGAGCGGCAATGGCGGCTGCTGTTGGACAAGAAGGAGCTGGACAACGACAAGCCCTTGCAATTGGAGCTGCGCGGCTATGCGCTGGCGCGCCGCCAGGCGGAGGGCTGAACATGGGACCGGCCCTGTATGAAATGCTGACCGGTCAGTTTGCCGACGGACAGACGCTGGATCTCATTGCGCCGGAGCAGCAGCTCTCCCGCAGCGTGATCGACAGCATCCGGCGCATCCTGAACGCGCGCGCCGGTTCTCTCAAGCATTTGCCGGACTACGGGCTGCCGGACCTGGGCCACGTTTACCGCCATCTGCCCGCCAGCGCTCACCAGCTGATGCGCAGCATCGAGCAGACCTTGCTGCGCTACGAACCCAGGCTGGACGCGGTCGAGGTCGCTTTCCGCGGCGACCACGAGCAAATGGTGCTGCGCTACCGGCTGCGCTGCCGTTTGAAGCAGTACGGAGAACTGGCGCTGGACGCCAGCTTCACGCCCGAGGGCGGCGTCAGGCTAAGAGCCGCCAACGCTCCTCCTGATGCGGCGTTACGCTGACCGGCCGAACCGGTTTGTGCGGTCTGCGCGCCTTGTCCCGGCCTTCTGCGAGCGCTTGTCGCGGCGCCGGGGACCGGTTTTCGATCTCGCGGGCCAAGGCGAAACCGCTGCGGTGTTCACCGCCCCGCCGCGGCCGTCAACGTCTTCCAAGCGCTTACCCGCGCCGGGCGTCCGTTCATGACCGGATACGGACTTCAAGCCAGCCGCGCCAAGAAAAAAGCCGGGGCGGCCGCCCCGGCTTGATGCCGTCCGATGCGAAAGCCCGGCTCAGACCAGGCCGTCGTCTTTCAGCTTGCGCTCGAACTCTTCCATGCAGCGCGCGGCCACGCCCAGCATTTCATCGATTTCCGCCTTGCTGATCACCAGCGGCGGCGAGGCCACGATGTGGTCGCCGCAGGCGCGCATGATCAGATTGTTGCGGAAGAAGATGTCGCGGCACATCATGCCGATGTCGCCAAAGTCGGGGAACAGCTCGCGCTTGCTCTTGTCCTTGACCAGGGTGAACGCCTGGATCAGGCCGACGCCGCGCACATCGTCCACATGCTCGAACTGGCTGAAGGTTTCGCGCCAGCGTTTCTGCATATAGGGGCCGGTTTCGTTCTTGACGCGGTCGATGATGCCTTCGTCGCGCAGCAGCTCGATGTTGGCGCGCGCCACCGCGCTGGCCACCGGGTGGCCGGAGTAGGTGAAGCCGTGGTTGAAGTCGCCGCCGGCGATCAGGCCCTGGGCCACGCGCTCGCCGACGAAGACCGCGCCTATGGGCAGGTAGCCGGAAGACAGGCCCTTGGCGGCGGTGAAGATGTCCGGACGGAAGCCGAAGTGCTCGAAGCCGAACCATTCGCCGGTGCGGCCGAAACCGCAGATCACTTCGTCGGCCACCAGCAGCACATCGTATTTGCGGCAGATGCGCTCCACTTCCGGCCAGTAAGTGGCCGGCGGAATGATCACGCCGCCGGCGCCCTGGATGGGCTCGCCGACGAAGGCGGCCACTTTTTCAGGGCCGATCTCCAGGATTTTCTCTTCCACCCAGCGCGCGGCCACCACGCCGAACTCGTCCGGGCTCAGATCCTTGCCGTACTTGTACCACCACGGCTGTTCAACGTGGGCCATGCCCGCAATCGGCAGATCGCCCTGCTCGTGCATGTATTTCATGCCGCCCAGGCTGGAGCCGCCGATGGTGGAGCCGTGATAGCCGTTCCAGCGGCCGATCAGCGTCTTCTTGTCCTTCTTGCCCTGCACGTCCCAGTAATGGCGCACCATGCGTATCATGGTGTCCACCGATTCGGAGCCGGAGTTGGTGTAGAACACATGCTGGTAGCCGGCCGGCGTCACTTGCGCCAGCAGGTGGGACAGCTCCACCACGGCCGGGTGGGTGGTCTTGAAGAAGGTATTGTAGAAGGGCAGCTCGTCCATCTGGTGCTTGGCCACGTCGGACAGCTCCTTGCGGCCGTAGCCGACGTTCACGCACCACAGGCCGGCCATGCCGTCGATGATCTTATTGCCCTCGGAATCCCACAGGTAAATCCCCTCGCCGCGAGTCATCACCCGCGCGCCCTGCTGGTTCAACGATTGGGTGTCGGTAAACGGATGCAGATGGTGCGCGGCATCCAGTTGGCGCCATTGTTCGGTCGTGCGTTGTTGATTCTGCATAGGACTTCCTTCCAGTATTCTCCAACAGGGCGGGGATGCTCTCTCCCGCCCCTCCTTCGCCATTGGCGTATTTTCAGTGCTTATCCTGGCTGTCCGGGCTGATTCTAACGGACAAATCAGCCCAATGTCATAGCTAAATCACACGTGCAGCAGCAGGAACTTGCGTTCCCACGGGCTGATCACGCGGAAGTATTCGGAGAACTCTTTCTCCTTCATGCCCACGTACATGCTGACGAAACGCTCGCCCAGCACCTCGGCCATTTCCTTGCAGGAAGCCAGCTGCTGCAGCGACTCCTCCGAGGAGTTGGGGAACTGGTAGGGCAGCTCGTAGGCGTCGGTCTGGCGCGGCTCGCTGGGCCGCAGCTTGTTGATGATGCCCAGATAGCCGCAGGCCAGCGTCGCGGCCATCGCGATATAGGGGTTGACGTCCACGCCCGGCACCCGGTTTTCGATGCGGCGCGCCGCCGGCGATGAGTGCGGCACGCGCAGGCCCACGGTGCGGTTGTCGTAACCCCATTCGACGTTGGTCGGCGCCGCGGTGTAGCGCGACAAACGACGGAATGAGTTCACGTAGGGCGCAAACAGCGGCATGGACTTGGGCACGTATTTCTGCAGGCCGGCGATGTAGTGGAAGAACAGGTCGGACGGGCTGCCGTCCTCGTTGGTGAACACATTGCGTCCGGTGTTCTTGTCCACCAGGCTCTGGTGCATGTGCATGGCGGAGCCTGGCTCGTTTTCCATCGGCTTGGCCATGAAGGTGGCGTACATATTGTGGCGGAACGCCGCCTCGCGCACGGTGCGCTTGAACAGGAACACCTGGTCCGCCAGTTCCAGCGGGTTGCCGTGCAGGAAGTTGATTTCCATCTGCGCGGTGCCCACTTCGTGAATCAGGGTATCCACTTCCAGGTTCTGCGCGTGGCAGTAGTCGTAGATGTCTTCGAACAGCGGGTCGAACTCGTTGACCGCGTCGATGGAGTAAGAGCGGCGGCCGAACTCGGCGCGGCCGGTGCGGCCCACCGGCGCGGCCAGCGGGATGTCCGGGTCCGGGTTGGGGGACAGCAGGTAGAATTCCATTTCCGGAGCCAGCACCGGCTCCAGACCCATCTCGTCGAACAGGCCGATCACGCGCTTGAGCACATTGCGCGGCGCCACGTCCACCGGGCTGCCGTCGGCGCGCAGACAGTCGTAGATCAACTGAGCGGTGGGATCGACGGCCCAGGGCACGAAGCGCAGGGTGTTCGGGTCCGGGGCCAGCACCATGTCCGGGTCGGTCAGGTCCAGCATGCTGTCGTCGGGGTAGTCCCCGGTCACAGTCTGGATCAGCACGACTTCCGGCAGGCGCATTTCCGGGTCGGACACGAACTTGTCCTTGGGCACGATCTTGCCGCGCGCCACGCCGGTCATGTCGGGGACGATACACTCGACTTCAGTGATCCGGTGCTCTCGCAGCCATTCATTGATCTGATGGGTCATGATGCTCTTCCTCTATGTGTGTTATTCCGAGTGGTGACACAAGGTCTCGGTTAATTGTGGCCCGCGTTGCCGCTGGTTGCGGCGTTGGCGGCAGGCGTCGCCAAATGCTTTGAAGATGGCCATGGACAGCGGGTTCTCCCAGTATTTCCATTCCGGATGCCATTGCGCGGCGAAGGCGAAGCCCTTGGCGTCGCGCACGCTATAGGCCTCCACCAGGCCGTCGTCGGCGACGGCCTCGCAGATCAGCCGGTCGGACAAACGCTTGATGCCTTGCTGGTGCAGGGAATTGACCATGGCGGATTGCTGGCCGGTCCATTGCCGCAGCAGGCCGCCCTCGGCGAACTGCACCGGGTGGGACAGCGCGTACATCGCGTCCACGTCCGGGGTGTCCGGCTCGCGGTGGTCGCGCTTGCCCTCCTCCTCCTGCACGTGCTGGTAGAGCTCGCCGCCCATCGCCACGTTGATTTCCTGGAAGCCGCGGCAGATGCCCAGCAGGGGGATGCCCTGCTCCAGCACTTGCTGGATCAGAGGCAGCGTGGTGGCGTCGCGCATCGGGTCGTGCATGGTGCCGGGGCGGCTGGGCGCGCCGCCGTAGCGGTGCGGTTCGACATTGGACAGCGAGCCGGGCAGCAGCACGCCGTCCACCAGTTCCAGCACGTCCTTCAGCGCGGTCTTGTCGCCCAGCGCCGGCAGCAGCACCGGCACGCCGCCGGCGCCGCCGGCCGCCGCGGCGATGTATTTCTCGCCCACGGCGTGGAAGGGCAACGGGCCTACCATCTTGATGTCACAGGGTATGCCGATGATAGCTTGCAACATTTCGAATCCTTGATACGGGTCAGGAAGCCGCCTTGATGGCTTCGATCGGGTCGATGAACGGGTGGCCCAGCGCCTGGGCCACCGCCTGGTAAGTGAGCCGGCCGCGGCAGACATTGAGGCCGTTGCGCAGATGAGCGTTGTCCAGCAATGCCTGGCGCCAGCCCTTGTTGGCCAGCTCCAGCGTGTACGGCAGCGTGGCGTTGGTCAGCGCCTGGGTGGAGGTGCGCGCCACGCCGCCGGGCATATTGGCCACGCAGTAATGGACGATGCCGTCCACCACGTAAATGGGGTCTTGATGAGTGGTGGGCCGGCTGGTCTCGAAGCAGCCGCCCTGGTCTATCGCCACGTCCACCAGCACCGCGCCCGGCTTCATGATCTTCAGCATCGGCCGCGTCACCAGCTTGGGCGCCGCCGCGCCCGGAATCAGCACCGCGCCTATCACCAGGTCCGCCTCGCGCAGGCTGTCTTCGATATTGGCGGAGTTGGACACCAGCGTCTTGATGCGGCCGCCGAACACCATGTCGATTTCCTTCAGGCGCGGCAAGGACTTGTCCAGGATGGTGACTTCGGCGCCGGCGCCCATGGCCATGCGCGCGGCGTTCAGGCCCACCACGCCGCCGCCTATCACCACCACTCGCGCCGGGGCCACGCCCGGCACGCCGCCCAGCAGCACGCCGCGGCCGCCCTGGGCTTTTTCCAGCGCGTGGGCGCCGGCCTGTATCGCCATCCGGCCGGCCACCTCGGACATCGGCGCCAGCAGCGGCAGGCCGCCGCGCTCGTCGGTGACGGTTTCGTAAGCGATGGCAATGGCGTCCGATTCCAGCAATAATTTGGTCTGCTCCGGGTCCGGCGCCAAATGCAGATAGGTGAACAGGAGCTGATCCCGGCGCAGCATCCGGCATTCCACCGGCTGCGGCTCTTTCACCTTGACGATCATGTCGCTGCGTTCGAAGGTTTCTTCGGCGCTGGAGGCAATGGAGGCGCCGGCCTGGATATACTGTTCATCGGTGAATCCGATGGCGAGGCCGGCCTGGGTCTGGACCAAAACTTTGTGTGCGTTGGCGACTAACTCCCGGACTCCAGACGGGGTCAGGCCAACACGATACTCGTGGTTCTTGATCTCCTTGGGAACACCGATAAGCATGTCGCTCTCCTCACTTGGATTTGTTGCGGATGTGCCGCGCAAGCGTTTAAGAAAATTCACAACACGCTTGCTCCTTGTTTCTGATTCTGACTATAAACCCCCAACGATGCAAAGATATTCGATTTTGCGTCGCAGCAAGTAGTGCAGAGTCCGTACAAAATAATTATCATAAAGCGTCTAAAATTATTAACATACTGACGGAGCAGGAATCCATGGACGTTGGCGCGAGATTACGCATGGTCAGGGATCGTTTCGGGCTGTCGCAACGGGAGCTGGCCAAGCGAGCCGGAGTCACCAACGGCACCATTTCGCTGATCGAGCAGAATCGGGTCAGCCCTTCGGTCAGCTCGCTGAAAAAGGTGCTGGAAGGCCTGCCGATGACGCTGGCGGATTTTTTCACCTTCGATTCCGACCCGGAACAAGCCAGAGTGTTCTATCAGGCCCACGAATTACCCAATCTGGGCAATGAACAGATCCGCTTGTTGCTGGTGGGCACCGCCCACGACAAGCGCGACATCGCCATCCTGCGCGAAGTCTACGAAACCGGCGCCGACACCGGGCCGGACATGTTGACGCACGACGGCCAGGAGGGCGGCGTCATCATCAAAGGCAGTATAGAAGTGACCGTGAACAACGAGAGCCGCATCCTGGGGCCGGGCGACGCTTATTACTTCGACAGCCGGCTGCCGCACCGCTTTCGCAATGTCGGCGCCGAAACCTGCGAAGTGGTCAGCGCCAGTTCGCCGCCCACATTCTAAGAACCATTGAAAACAAGAAGCGCCGGCAAGACCACATCCGGCGACCAGCAGGCCATAAGGCCAGGCCGGGGAGCTTTGCCCGCCGCGCCGGCTCCAAGCCCACGACAGACCACAACGCAGTCAAACCCGCGTCAAGCGATACCGGCGCCGACAATGGACGGCGCAGGATCAATCAAAGGAGAGAGTAAATGGCTAGAACGCATGCCGAATGGAAGCAATTCGCCGCTCAACTGAAGATCGAAGGGCGCGCCTTCATCGCCGGCGAGTACTGCGCCGCGCAAGACGGCAAAAGCTTTGCCTGCAACAACCCCGCCAACGGCGAGAAACTGGCCGACGTGGCCTGGTGCGGCGAGGCCGACGTGGAGCGCGCGGTGCGCGCCGCGCGCCAGGCCTTCGACTCCGGCGCCTGGTCCGGCCTGCCGCCGCGCGAGCGCGGCCGCATCCTCAAGCGCTTCGCCGCGCTGATGCACCAGCACAGCGACGAACTGTCGCTGCTGGAAACCCTGGACGTGGGCAAGCCCATCAGCGACACCCTCAGCGTGGATGTGCCCGGCAGCGCCTATTGCGTGGAATGGTTCGCCGAAGCCATAGACAAGATAGGCGGCGAAGTGGCGCCGGTGGACCCCAAGGTGGTGGGCCTGGTCACCCGCGAAGCCATCGGCGTGGTGGCCGCCATCGTGCCGTGGAACTACCCCATCATGATGGCCAGCTGGAAGTTCGGCCCGGCGCTGGCCGCCGGCAACCCGGTGATCATCAAGCCTTCGGAAAAATCCCCGCTCACCGCCATCCGCCTGGCGGCGCTGGCCAAAGAGGCCGGCATCCCCAACGGCGTGTTCCAGGTGCTGCCCGGCGCCGGCGACGTGGGCAAGCTGCTGGCGCTGCACATGGACGTGGACTGCGTCGCCTTCACCGGCTCCACCGGCGTGGGCAAATTGATCGCCGGCTACGCCGCGCAATCCAACCTCAAGCGCGTCTGGCTGGAGCTGGGCGGCAAATCGCCCAACATCATCCTGCCGGACTGCCCGGACGTCGCCCAGGCGGCGCGCGCCGCCGCCGGCGGCATCTTCTACAATATGGGCGAAGTCTGCACCGCCGGCTCCCGCGTGCTGGTCCACCGCGACATCAAGGCGCGCTTCCTGCAGGAGCTGGAAGCGGCGGCCGCCCGCTATTACCCGCAAGATCCGCTGGACCCGGCCACCAATATGGGCGCCATCGTGGACCGCATCCAGTACGACAAGGTGCTGTCCTACATCGGCAAGGGCGACAGCGAAGGCGCGAAGAAGCTGTTCGGCGGCAAGCCGGCCCACGCCGACACCGGCCTGTTCATCGAACCGACGGCGTTTGACTGCCCCAGCGCCGACCTGACCATCTGCCGCGAGGAAATCTTCGGCCCGGTGCTGTCGGTGATCACCTTCGACGACGTGGAAGACGCCATCCGCATCGCCAACGACACCGAATACGGCCTTGCGGCCGCGGTGTGGACCTCCAACGTCAGCACCGCTCACCAGGTGGCGCGCCGCCTGCGCGCCGGCACGGTGTGGGTGAATTGCTATGATGAAGGCGGGGACATGAACTTCCCCTTCGGCGGCTTCAAGCAATCCGGCAACGGCCGCGACAAATCGCTGCACGCGCTGGAAAAATACACTGAGCTGAAGAGCACGCTGATCAAGCTGTAAACCGCGCGTACAGCGCCGCCGACAGGCTGCCCCTCCGGCAGCCTGTCTTGTTTTCATCCACCCTCGGCAAGGATGCGCCATGAGCAAGTACCTGACCGCCCTCCTCTGCCTTTGCGCCGCCGCCGCGCATGCCGCTTCCGCGCCGCCCGCCTGCCCGGCGGAAGGGCTGAAGGTTGGATACTACCCAACGGCCACCGCCTATGAAAACGGCAAGGGCTACGACGTGGACCTGGTCCACGAGCTGGCGCGCCGCTTGGGCTGCAAGATCCGCGAGGAGCGCGAATATCCGCGCTTGCGCGTGCTGCTGCTGGTGCAACACGGCAAGCTCAATCTGGCCACCTCCACCATCCCCCTGCAAAAGCGGCTGCGCTACGCCTGGGTGCTGCCCTATACCCGCGACCGCAATATGACCCTGCTCAGTCCGGCGGTGCAGGGCAAGACGCCGGAACAATGGCTGAACGACCCCAAGCTGAAATGGGGCGCCGTCATCGGCTACCGCAACAGCCCGCTGCAGGACTATTTCCTGCAGCAGATGGCCAAGCGCGACAAGCTGATCTGCGCCGCCAACGAAGAAGACCTGCTGGACATGCTGCGCAGCGGCTCCATCTCCGCCGCCTTCTCCCAACCCCAGGTCTACGACCACTGGGTCAGCGGCCAGCCGCGCGCCCGGCTGCAAGTCAAAGTCATGGACCCCTTCGGCGACAGCAGCCTGGAGAACGGCCTGGTGCTGTCCCACCGCGGCTTCAGCGAGCCCCAGATGCGCCTCTGGCGGGCGGAGCTGGAAAAAATGCGCGCGGACGGCAGCCTGCAACGCATTCTGCGCAAATACCTGAGCGAAGACAGCGTGCGCGGCATGCTGGAATAACAATCACTCTCACGCGGCAAGACCCGTCGAATCCGGCTATAGCTAAACGGAACGCGTACGGGAGAACGGCATGAAAGCACACTGGGCGGCGCTGCTTGGCGGCGCGCTGGCCTCGGCGGCGGCGCTGGGCGATTCGCCCTGCCCGGCGGACGGCCTGAAAGTGGGTTATTACCTGATCGGCAGCGCCTACGAGAACGGCCACGGCTACGACGTGGACCTGGTGCACGAGTTGGCGCGCCGCTTGGGCTGCAAAATCGCCCAGGAAGACGTCTATCCGCGCATCCGCGTGCTGAAAATGCTGGAGCACGGCCAATTGAATCTGGGCACCTCCGCCGTCCCCACCGCGGACCGCCGCAAGTATTCGTGGATCTACCCCTACTTCTACAGCAAGAACATGATCTTGCTGTCCAAACAGATCGGCGCGCGCACGCTGGAGCAGCTGCTGGCCGAACCGGCCGTCAAATGGGGCGTGATCCGCGGCTACCGCCACAGCCCGGAGCAGGACGCCTTCATCGAGCAACTGGCCAAACGCGGCAAGGTGGTGATGGCCAACGACGAGCGCGACCTCTACGCCATGCTGTCCCAACGCATCGTCACCGCCGCCTTCGCCCATCCTTTCAGCTACGACAGCTGGCTCAACTCCCCGGCGCTGTCCGGCCAGGTGACGGTGCTGGACCTGTTTCCCAGCTCGGAACGCATCGCCGGCGGCCTGATGCTGGCGCACAGCGCCTTCAACCAGCAACAGGCGGAGCAATGGCAGGCCGAGCTGCAGCAAATGGCCAAGGACGGCTCCCTGCGCAAGATTTTCGGCAAATACCTGAGCGCGGACGGCGTGGCCCAATTGCAACTGCTGCCCTGATCCTTGTCCCAGCTTGCGCCGCCGCCGCCCGCTGCGGGACACTAGCCGGGTTTCGACCCAACGGACCCCGCGATGAAACTCTCCCGCCTCTGCCTGTTGCTGGCCATGCTGGCCAGTCCCCTGCTGCACGCCGCCCCGGCGCCGCAGACCCAGACGCTAATCATGCTGCGCCACGGCGAAAAACCCGAAGGCGGCTACGGCCAGCTCAATTGCAAGGGCTTCAACCGCTCGCTGGAACTGGCCAAGCTGCTGCCCAAAAAATACGGCCGGGCCGACCAGATCTTCGCGCCCTCCACCGCCAGCCAGACCCGGGATCCCGCGGGCACCTTCAACTACATCCGCCCGCTGGCCACCATAGAACCCACCGCCATCGCGCTGGGCCTGCCGGTGAACAGCAACTTCGACATGGAAGCCATCGCCGCGCTGCAACAGCAGCTGGTCAACCCGCTGCAGCACGGCAAAATCGTCTATATCGCCTGGGAACACAAGCTGCTGCGCGAACTCGCCGTCAATCTGATGCAGGATTACGGCGACAAGGGCGCGGCGGACAAGGTGCCCAAATGGGACAAGAACGACTTCGACAGCCTCTACGTCGTCACCCTCGACTACGGCCGCAATCCTCCCAAGGCCAGTTTCCGCCACGAACAGCAGGGCCTGGACAAGCTGGCGGACAGCTGCAAACTCCCCTGAGAACCTGTTCCAAGCCCGCCGCGCGCGGACGCAAAACAGCCGGCCCATCCGGGACCGGCTGTCTTCGTTTGCCGCGGGAGGATTACAGCGCCAGCTTGGCGATGGCGTCCTTGGCCGCGTGGAGGGCGGTGGCGCGCTTGTCTTCGCCCATATTCACCGCTTCGGCGCGGACGAAGGCCACGTCGTTCACGCCCAGGAAGCCCATCACCGTCTTCAGGTAGTCTTCCTGGAAGTCCATCAGCTGGCCTTGCTCGGTGCTGTAAACGCCGCCGCGCGAAGACACCACGATCACCTTCTTGCCGCCGGCCAGGCCCACCGGGCCGTTCTCGGTGTATTTGAAAGTGCGGCCGGAAGCGGCCACGCGGTCCACCCAGGCTTTCAGTTGCGACGGGATGGAGAAGTTGTACATCGGCGCGCCGATCACCACCACGTCCGCGGCCAGGAATTCTTCGATCAGCTCATTGCTCAGCGCGGCTTCGCTGCGCTGGGTGGCGGTCCAGTCCGCCTCGGCGGTGAAGTTGGCGCCGATGATTTCGCCGGACAGGTGGGCGATGGGCTGGCTGGCCAGATCGCGGTAGGCGGTTTCCACATTGGCGTGGCGCTGACGCAGGGTGTCGGCGACAACGGCGGTCAGTTGGCGGGAAACCGAGTTGGCGGCGAGGATGCTGGAGTCGAGATGCAACAGTTTCATGGTCGGGTCCTTCGTGTCTTGGTAGAGAAAGTGATTGCATGATAGTTTTCCGAACCAATCCGCACTAGACTGCAAAAATCGGAAACATTGTTCCATCAACGAGACAATCATGCAGGACCTGAACGATCTGCTCTACTTCGCCAAAGTGGTTGAACACGGCGGCTTCATGGCCGCCGGCCGCGTGCTGGGCATCCCCAAATCCCGGCTGTCCCGCCGCGTGGCGGAGCTGGAGCAGCGGCTGGGCGTGCGGCTGCTGCAAAGAACCACCCGCCGCCTGTCGCTGACCGAGATCGGCCAACAGTATTACCAGCACTGCCAGGCGATGCTGGAAGAGGCCGAGGCCGCCGACGAAGCCATCGCTCGCAGCAGCGCCGAGCCGCGCGGCCTGATCAAGGTCAGCTGCCCGGAACTGCTGTCCAAGACCCTGCTGGCCCCGGCGCTGCCCCGCTTCATGGCCCGCCACCCGCTGCTGCGGGTGCAGCTGGACTCCAGCAACCGACGGGTGGACTTGATAGAAGAAGGCGTGGACGTCGCCATTCGCGTGCGCAACGTGATAGAAGACAGCGCCAATCTGGTGGTGCGCCGGCTGGCCACCGCCCAGACCTCGCTGGTGGCCAGCCCGGCCTTGCTGGCCGAGCGCCCGGCTCCCAGGCATCCGGCCGACATGGCCGGCTGGCCGGCGCTGACCATGAGCCGCCCCGACGGCCGCGGCCAATGGGCCTTGCTGGACCAGGCCGGCCACGCCTACACCGTGCAGATAGACAGCCCGCGGCTGATGACCGACGACCTGATCGTGCTGCGCGACGCCGCCATCGCCGGCCTGGGCGTGGCCGCGCTGCCGGAACTGGTCTGTCACGAGGCGCTGCAGGCCGGCCAGTTGGTGCGGCTGCTGCCGGACTACGACATCCCCTGGGGCATTCTGCACGCCGCCTTCCCCACCCGCCGCGGCCTGCTGCCGGCGGTGCGCGCCTTCATCGACTTCCTCGCCAACGAGCTGATTCCGCCGGACCACCCGGTTTATCAGGTCGCGCCTTAGGCTCTGTCCAAGCGCCGACGCAACGCTGCATCGGGACGTGGTTAACTGCTCTTAGAGCCTGTTCAAAGTCTCGCGAGCTAAAGCGTTTGAACCGATGCTCAGCCCAGCATCCACGGCCGTCTCCCGGCGGCCGCCCCTCCGGACGGGCGCTCCCCGGCGGACGCCGCGCAGCCAGGATGATGACAGGCCCGCTCATTGCGCGCCGCGGCCCGGCTGGCCGCGCCCGGCAAGCTCAGCGCAGGCGCCGACAGCAGACGCTCCAGGCTGGACTGGCCGCAGCCGGGACAAACCGCCGGCTCGGCGCGTGCCGCCACCGCGCGCAGCAGCACGAAAGGACCGCAAACCGGACAACGGTATTCATAGCTTGGCATCGCGGCATCCTCAGTTCCGGTCATAAGACAGCGGCAACGGCACGCCGTCCAACGGCCGCCGTTGCGGCCCGCCGGCCTGCGGCCGGATGTCGAAATCGAAGATGTCCGTCGGCAACCACAAGGTGGCGCAGGCATTGGGCACGTCCACCACCCCGCTGATATGCCCCTGCACCGGCGCGCAGCCGAGAATGCTGTAGGCCTGGGCGCGCGAATAGCCGAACTTGCCCAGATACTCGATGGCGTTCAGACAGGCCTGGCGATAGGCCACTTGCACGTCCAGATAATGCTGGCCGCCATGCTCGTCCACCGACACCCCCTCGAAAATCAGGTAGTCGCCTTGCCGCGGCGTCAACGGGCTGGGCTGGAACACCGGGTTGCGGATACCGTAGGCCGCCACGCCGCCCTTGATCAGGTCCACCTTCAGATGAGCCCAGCCGGCCATCTCGATGGCGCCGCAAAAGGTGATTTCCCCGTCGCCCTGGCTGAAATGCAGATCGCCCACCGACAGGCCGGCGCCGTCGACGTAGACCGGCAGGAACACGCGGGCGCCGCGCGACAGATCCTTGATGTCGCAGTTGCCGCCATGCTCGCGCGGCGGCACCGTGCGCGCGGCTTCTTCCGCCGCCTCCCGCGCCGCCGCGCCGGCCAATTGCCCCAGATGGGCGCTGGAGGCGAAAGGCAGGTGGGCCACCGCGCGCGGATTGTCGCGCAGCAGCTCGGCCTCGCGCCGGTTCCATTCCCGCAGCAGCGGCCGGCTAGGCAGGCAGCCGATCAGCCCGGGATGGATCAATCCGGCGAAACGCACGCCGGGAATGTGGCGGCTGCGGGCGTAAAGCCCCTGGAAATCCCATACCGTCTTTTGCGCGTGCTGAAAGTGCTCGCTGAGGAAACCGCCGCCGTTGCTGCGCGAAAAAATGCCGTTGAAGCCCCATTGCCGTTCCGGCAAGGCGCCGATGTCCAGCAAATCCACCACCAGCAGGTCGCCGGGCTGCGCGCCGGACACGCCCACCGGGCCGGACAGGAAATGCACGGTGCTCAGGTCCAGGTCGCGGATGTCGTCGGCGCAATCGTCGTTGCGCACATAGCCTCCGGTCCAGTCGTAGCACTCCAGCACGAAATCGTCGCCGGGCCGCACCCAGCACGCCATCGGAATGTCCGGATGCCAGCGGTTGTGAATCTGCGGATTGTCGTACGGGGATTGATCGAGATCGATCTTGATCAGGGTGGTCGCCATGACGCTTGCTCCTGCACGGTCGGGGCCACGCGGGTCCCGATTGCGAATGCCCGCAACCGGCGGCCGCCGGTTACGGTCCGTCCCCGCGCCGATGGCGCTGACGCCACGGCAATCCGCGGCCTGCGCCGCTTGCTTTTCTTTGTCCGCCACCCACCCAGCCGGCAGGCGGCGCCAAGCCTCGTGAACCGCGACTTATCGCGCCGCCTTGCCGGGCACGTCCTCCAGACACGCCAGGGCCCGCGCCGCCAGCGGCGTCAAACCGCTGTCCCCGCCGGCGGCGCGCCAGTGCGCCAGCAGGCCTTCCCGCATCGCCGGCGTCCAGAAGCGCCGCAGATGCTGGGCGACTTCGGCCGCAGCGTCGTCGCCCTGCGCGTCCTCGAAGAAGCGCGCGATTTCGTTGGCCATCTTCACCAGCGGCTGCGGCCTCATTCCGCCTCGCTCCCCGCCCGCCTGGCGGCGGCCAGCAGCTTTTGCTGCTCGTCGCCGAAACCATGGAAGCGGCGCTGCCACTCCGACGGCCGCGCGGTCTTGTTCACTTCCACCGCGGTGACCTTGTACTCCGGACAGTTGGTGGCCCAATCCGAGTTGTCGGTGGTCACCACATTGGCGCCGGACTCCGGATGGTGAAAAGTGGTGTACACCACGCCCGGCGCCACCCGCTCCGTCACCTTGGCGCGCAAGGCGGTGTCGCCGGCGCGGCTGCGCACCGCCACCCAGTCGCCGTCGACGATGCCGCGGTCCTCGGCGTCGGTCGGATGGATTTCCAACCTGTCCTCGGCGTGCCAGACCCGGTTATCGGTGCGTCGCGTCTGCGCGCCGACATTGTACTGGCTGAGAATCCGCCCGGTGGTCAGCAGCAAGGGAAAACGCTTGCCGGCCCGCTCCGTCGTGGCCACGTAGCGGGTGAGCACGAAGCGCCCCAGCCCGCGGGAAAAACTGTCGACGTGCATCACCGGCGTGCCCTCGGGCGCCGCCTCGTTGCACGGCCATTGCAGGCTGCCCAGCCGGTCCAGCTTGTCGTAGCTGACTCCGGCGAAGCTGGGCGTCAGCCGCGCGATCTCGTCCATGATCTCGGACGGGTGCGCATAAGCCATCGGATAGCCCAGCGCCGCCGCCAGCGCCGCGGTCACCTCCCAGTCCGCCTTGCCAGCCAAGGGGCGCATTGCCCGACGCACCCGCGAGATGCGCCGCTCGGCATTGGTGAAGGTGCCGTCCTTTTCCAGGAAGGAGCTGCCCGGCAGGAAGACGTGGGCGTACTTGGCGGTTTCGTTCAGGAACAGATCCTGCACCACCACGCACTCCATCGCCGTCAGCGCGGCGGCCACGTGCTGGGTGTTGGGATCGCTCTGCGCGATATCCTCGCCCTGGCAGTACAGGCCCTTGAAACCGCCGTCCAGCGCCGCGTCCAGCATATTGGGAATCCGCAGCCCCGGCTCCGGCTGCAGCGAGACGCCCCAGTCCTCCTCGAAGCGCGCGCGCACGCCGTCGTCGGACACATGGCGGTAGCCGGGCAGCTCGTGCGGGAAGGAGCCCATGTCGCAGGAGCCTTGCACATTGTTCTGGCCGCGCAGCGGGTTGACGCCGACGCCGGCGCGGCCGAGGTTGCCGGTGGCCATGGCCAGGTTGGCGATGGCCATCACCGCGGTGCTGCCCTGGCTGTGCTCGGTGACGCCCAGGCCGTAGTAGATGGCGGCGTTGCCGCCGCCGGCGTACAGCCGCGCCGCCTCGCGGATCAGCGCCGCCGGCACGCCGCAGACTTCGGCGACGCGCTCCGGCGCGTTGTCCGGCTCGGCGGCGAAATCGCGCCAACGCCGGAAGGCCTCGGCCTCGCAGCGCCGGTCGATGAAGTCCTGATCCAGCAGCCCCTCGCTCACCACTACGTGGGCCAGCGCGTTGAGCACCGCCACATTGCTGCCGGGCCACAGCGCCAGGTGCAGCGCCGGCGCCGCGTGCGGCGAATCGGCCAGATCGATGCGGCGCGGGTCGACGACGATCAGCCGCGCGCCCTCGCGCAGCCGCCGCCGCAACAGCGAGCCGAACACCGGGTGGGCGTCGCTGGGATTGGCGCCTATCACCAGGATCACGTCCGCGCTCAGCGCCGAATCGAAATCCTGGGTGCCGGCGGATTCGCCCAGCGTCTGCTTGAGGCCGTAGCCGGTGGGCGAATGGCAGACGCGGGCGCAGGTGTCGATATTGTTGTTGCCGAAGGCGGCGCGCACCAGCTTCTGCACCAGATAGGTTTCCTCGTTGGTGCAGCGGCTGGAGCTGATGCCGCCGATGGCCTCGCGACCGTAGCGCGATTGCAGGCGGCGGAACTCGCTGGCCACATGCTCCAGCGCCTGCTCCCAGCTCACTTCCCGCCAGGGTTCGTGGATGCCGGCGCGCAGCATGGGTTTGACGATGCGGTCCGGGTGGGTGGCGTAGCCCCAGGCGAAGCGGCCCTTGACGCAGGAATGGCCGTGATTGGCGCGGCCGTCCCGGTCCGGCGTCATCCTCACCACCCGCTCGCCCTTGAGTTCGGCGCGGAAGCCGCAGCCCACGCCGCAATAGGCGCAGGTGGTCGCCACGCTGCGCTCGGGCTGCCCCAGTTCGACCACGCTTTTCTCCACCAGCGTGGCGGTGGGACAGGCTTGCACGCAGGCGCCGCAGGACACGCACTCCGAGCCGAGGAAATCCTCGCCGCCGGCGGCGCGGACGCGGGCATCGAAGCCGCGTCCGACGATGCTCAAAGCGAAAGTGCCCTGGGTTTCCTCGCAGGCGCGCACGCAGCGGTTGCAGACGATGCACTTGGCCGGATCGTAATCGAAATAAGGGTTGGACTCGTCCTTGGCCTCGGCCAGGTGGTTGGCGCCGGCCAGGCCGTAACGCACTTCGCGCAGCCCCACCTGGCCGGCCACGGTCTGCAGTTCGCAAGCGCCGTTGGCGGCGCAGCCCAGGCAATCCAAGGGGTGATCGGACACGTACAGCTCCATCACCCCGCGCCGCAGCCTGGCCAGCGCCTCGCTCTGGGTACGCACCGTCATGCCCGCGCTCACCGGCGTGGTGCAGGCGGCCGGATAGCCGCGCTGGCCTTCTATCTCCACCAGGCACATGCGACAGGAGCCGAACGGCTCCAGGCTGTCGGTGGCGCACAGCCTGGGCAGGCGCGCGCCCTGCAGCGCGGCGGCGCGCAGCACCGAGGTGCCGGCCGGCACGGTGATGTCGACGCCGTCTATGCTCAGGCTCACCGGCGCGCCCTCTCGCGCCGGCGTGCCCAGGTCCTCCGTCGGAACAAGCGTGGGGTCAAACTGGCAACTCATGGCGCCTCCTCCTCGACGATGGCCGGGTCCAGGCCGAAATCCGCGGGAAAGCCCCGCGCCGCGCTCAGCACCGGCAAGGGGGTCAAGCCGCCCAGCGCGCACAGCGAACCGTGCCGCATGGTCTCGCACAAATCGCGCAGCAAGGACCACTGCCGCCCTCGCTCCGCCGCGTCGCCGGCCGCCAGCAGCCGGTCTATCACCTCGACGCCGCGGGTGGAGCCGATGCGACAGGGCGTGCATTTGCCGCAGGACTCCTCAGCGCAAAACCGCATGGCGAAACGCGCCATGCGCGCCATGTCGACGCTGTCGTCGCACACCACCACCCCGCCGTGGCCCAGCATGGCGCCGACGGCGGCGAAGGCCTCGTAGTCCAGCGCGGTGTCGAACTGTTCCGGCCTCAGCCAGGCGCCCAAGGGCCCGCCCACCTGCGCCGCCTTGACCGGCCGGCCGCTGGCGCAGCCGCCGCCGTAGTCCTCGATCAACTCGCGCAGGCTCAGGCCGAAGCCGCGCTCCACCAGGCCGCCGCGCCGCACATTGCCGGCCAGCTGAAACGCCATGGTGCCGCGCGAGCGGCCGACGCCAAAGTCTCGATAAAACGGCGCGCCGCGGGCCAGGATGGTCGGCACCGAGGCCAGCGTCAGCACGTTGTGCACCAGGGTGGGACGGCCGAACAGGCCGCTGACCGCGGGCAGCGGCGGCTTGGCCCTGACTTCGCCGCGCCGGCCCTCCAGCGACTCCAGCATGGACGTTTCTTCGCCGCAGATATACGCGCCCGCGCCCAGGCGGACTTCCAGCTCCAGCTCGCGGCCGCTGCCCTGCAGATCGGGGCCCAGGTAGCCGCGCTGGCGGGCGATCGCCAGCGCCTGTTCCAGCGTCGCCGCCGCCGCCGCGTATTCGGAGCGAACATAGATGTAGCCGCGGCTCGCGCCCACCGCCAGCGCCGCGATGGTAATGCCCTCGATCAGCAGGAAGGGGTCGCCCTCCATCAGCATGCGGTCGGCGAAACTGCCGGAATCGCCTTCGTCGGCGTTGCATACCACGTATTTGCGGTCCGCCGCCGCCTCGCGGACGGTGCGCCATTTGAGGCCGGCGGGAAAGGCCGCGCCGCCGCGGCCGCGCAGGCCGGACTCCAGCACGCAGTCCAGCGCGCCCTCTTCGCCCAGCTCCAGCGCGTGGGACAGGCCGCGATAGCCGCCGTGGTCCAGATAATCGTCCAGCGACAGCGGCCGGGTCAGCCCGGCTCGCGCGAACAGCAAACGCTGCTGGCCGGCCAGATAGGGCAAGCTCTCCAGCAGGCCCAGCGCCAGCGGGTGCTTGCCGTCCGCGTGCAGCACGGCGCCCAGCACGCTGTCCGCCTGTTCCGCCGTCAGCGGGCCGAAGCCGACGCGGCCTTGCGGCGTGTCCAGTTCCAGCAAGGGTTCCAGCCAGTACAGGCCGCGCGAACTATTGCGCCGGATCTCCACTTCCAGGCCGCGTCGCGCCGCGGCGTCGGCCAGCGCCTGCGCGCTCAGGTCCGCGCCCACCGCCCGCGCCGCGGAATCACAGGGCAGATGGAAGCTCAGCATGCGCCGCCCTCCTCCAGACAGCCGGCCAGCAAGGCGTCCAACGCGGCGGCGTCGACGCGCGCGTGCAATTCGCCGTCCAGCAACAAGGCCGGCGCGCAGGCGCAGGCGCCCAGACAGTACACCGGCCGCAGTTCCAGGCCGCCGTCGGCGCTGCGGCCGGCGTCGTCCAGGCCGGTGCGCGCGCGCAGCCTTTGCGCCAGCGCCTCCGAGCCCATGCTCTGACAGGCCTCCGCCCGGCATAGCCGCAGCTCGTGGCGCGCCGGCGGCTCGCCGCGGAAATCATGGTAGAAGCTGAGCACGCCGCGCACCTCCGCCTGGCTCAGGCGGAAGGCGCGGGCGATGTCCGGCGTCGCCGCGTCCGGCACATGGCCCAACTCGTCCTGCACGGCGTGCAGCAAGGGCAGCAAACCGCCCGGCTGCGCTTGGTGATCCGATACCAGCGCGGCGATGCGCGACTGTTGTTCTGTAGTCAAGGGCATGGCGATTCCCAGTGAGTGCAAACAGGCCCCCTGCTTCGCTTACCTGATCTGCTCGGCCAGACGCAGCAGCCAAGCCGAATTATAGGTTTGCCGCGCATCGGGGCCGACCTCGTCCCATACTTTGAGGCTGTAAAGCTTTTGCCGGCTGGCCCAGCTCAGTTCGGACACCCGCTTGCCTGAGGGCGTGCTCCGGAGCTGAAAGCGGGCAGGATGGCCTCGCACGCACATGTTCATGTCTTCCCGCAGCGCCAGCACGCCGCCGCCGTCGGCGACGAAATCCCATTCGCTCAACACCAGCAACACGCCGTCGGGCCGGGTGAACACCCAGTCGAAGCTGCTCCAGGGCCCGCGCCGCTTCGGTCCCTGCGGCACGATGCCCTCGAGGCGGTAAGCGCTCAACTCGCTGGCGCTGAGGTCGCTGAGCCGGGATTCAGCATGCGCCCGAATCGCCTCGGGATTCAAGAGGCGGCTTCGGTAGGCCCCGTAGACCAGCGCGGCTTCGTCCTCCGGCGGAGTGACGTCGCTCGTCAAGGGCGTTGCCGGCAGCCCGGGACCCAGGCTCGCCCTGGGCGCCACAATGCGCTGCCCGGGCGCGATGCCGCCGGGCAACGGGCTGGTTGCGGACAGGTCCCAGGCATTCGCGTCCAGGACCAGGCCGCCCATCCCCAGCCAACAAAGCAGGCTAACGCAACTGCCCATGCGGATCGATGACGAATTTCTTCGGCGCGCCGCCGTCGAACTCGGCGTAGCCCCTGGGCGCGTTATCCAGGCTGATGATCTCCACGCCCACCACTTCGGCGATGGGGATGCGGTCCCACAAAATCGCCTGCATCAGCGCGCGGTTGTATTTCATCACCGGAGTCTGGCCGGTGAAGAAGCTGTGCGACTTGGCCCAGCCCAGGCCAAAGCGCACCGACAGGCTGCCCTGCTTGGCCGCCTCGTCCGCGGCGCCGGGGTCGTCGGTGACGTAGAGCCCGGGAATGCCGATGCGGCCGGCCTCGCGCGTCACTTCCATCAAGGCGTTGAGCACGGTGGCCGGAGCCTCCTGCCGCGAACCGGCGTGGCCGTGGCCGCGCGCCTCGAAACCGACGGCGTCGATCGCGCAATCCACTTCCGGCGCGCCCAGGATGGCGGCGATCTGCTCGCCCAGCGACGCGTCCAGCGACAGATCCGCGGTTTCAAAACCGACGGCGCGGGCGTGGGCCAGCCGCGCCGGGTTGACGTCGCCGACGATGACCACCGCCGCGCCCAGCAGGCGCGCGGAAGCCGCCGCCGCCAAGCCCACCGGGCCAGCGCCGGCCACGTAGACGGTGCTGCCCGGCCCGACGCCGGCCGACACCGCGCCGTGATAGCCGGTGGGCAGGATGTCGGACAGGCAGGTCAGGTCTCGGATCTTGGCCAGCGCCTGGTCCCGGTCCGGAAACTTCAGCAGGTTGAAGTCGGCGTAGGGCACCATCACGTATTCCGCCTGGCCGCCCACCCAGCCACCCATGTCGACATAGCCGTAAGCGCCGCCGGCCCGCGCCGGGTTCACCGACAGGCACACCCCGGTGTGCTGCTCCTTGCAGCAGCGGCAGCGGCCGCAGGCCACGTTGAACGGCACCGACACCAGATCGCCGATGCGCAGCGTTTCCACGTCGCCGCCGGCCTCGATCACCTCGCCGGTGATTTCATGCCCCAGCACCAGGCCGGCCGGCGCCGTGGTGCGGCCGCGCACCATATGCTGGTCCGAGCCGCAGATATTGGTGCTCAGCACCTTGAGAATGACGCCGTGGCCGAGCTTGCGCCCGGCCGGGGACGCCAGTTCCGGAAAGGGAATCGGCCGCACCTCCACCTGGCCCGGCGCCAGGTACACCACTCCGCGATTGCCTGTCATCACTGTCTCCTCGCTGCCGCGCCGGCACGGCCGGCGTTCCGGCCGCCGCCCGTCGTCACTGCCGGGCTCCAGCGGCATCTGTTCCCGATGCTAGGAAAAAACCCGCCGCCGGCCTTGAGTCAAAGCGACCTCTTTGCGATCAATCGCGCCATGCCGGCTCGGAACCGCTTCAAAGTCTCGCGAGCAAGGGCGAGACCAGGCGAGAGCCGCTGAGCAGGCGGCGTTTACAAGCGGCAAATGAGCAAAGCCGCAGCCGTTCGCAACGCCGTATCGCCAACGCACAGCCTCGCGTAAACAGGTTCTCAGCGCGCCAGCGCCTGGCCGACGACGCTCAGCCCCGGCCGGCCATCGAAAGTGTTGACCCCTGCCAGCCAGCCGGCCAGCGCGGCCGGATTCTTTTTCAGGTAATCCCGCGCCGCGGTCTCCGGCCTGATCTTGTCCATGATCGGCCCCATCACCCGGTTCTCCATATCGGTGCTGAAGCGCAGATTGCGCAGCAGCCGGCCGACATTGGGACAGCGCGCCTCGTAATCCGGCGGCACCGCGGTAAACACCTTCGCCGCGCCGAAATTGGGTCCGAACACCGCGTCGCCGCCGGACAGATAGCGCAGCTTGTGCCTGACGTTCATCGGATGCGGCTCCCAAGCCAGGAACACCATCCACTTTTTCTGACGCACCGCGCGTTCCAGTTCGGCCAGCATGCCGGCCTCGCTGGATTCCACCAGCCTGAAGCCGCCCAGCCCGTACTGCCGCGCGCGGATCATGCCGTCTATCAGCCGATTGCCGTCGTTGCCGGCTTCGATGCCGTAGATCTTGCCGTCCAGCTGCGCCTTGAAGCGGGCGATGTCCTTGAAATCGCGCAGGCCGGCGGCGGCGACGTAGTCCGGCACCGCCAGCGTGTACTTGGCCCCGGTCAGATTGGGCTCGGCCAGCACCTTGACCTGGCCCGCCTTGAGGAAGGGCTCGATCAGCGGCGTCATCGACGGGTTCCAATACCCCAGGAAGACGTCGATCTGCTTGCTCTTGAGGCCGGAAAACGCGATGGGCACCGAGGCGATGGTGGTGACCGGGCGATAGCCCAAGGCCTCCAGCACCACGCTGGCCAGCCCGGTGGTGACGGCGATGTCGGTCCAGCCCACGTCGACGAAACGCACATTGCGGCATGCGGCCGGCTCCTGGGCCAGCGCGCCGCCGCAGGCGGCCAGCAACAGCGCCGCGAACATGGCTTTGATTCTGTTCATGCATTCACTCCCCGGCAGCGAAGATGGCGAAAATCCGCGCGGCGGCCGCTGCCGCGCCGCGATGCGGCCGACCGTCGACAAGGCCTTAGAGCCTGTTCAAAATCTTGCGAGCAAGAGCGAGACAAGGCGAAAACGGCTGAGAAAGCGGAATGTACACGTGGTACATGAGCATTTCGAAGGGGTTTTCAACGCCGTATCGCCGCAGCGCAGCAGATTATGAACAGACTCTTAGGCGATCGCGCCCGCCGCCACCAGATATTGCTGTCGCTCGCGGCTGGGCGGGTAGCCGAACAGCCCGCGATAGGACTTGGAAAAATGCGAGGAGGACAGGAAGCCGCAGGCCACGGTGACCTCCATCACGCTCATATTGGTTTGCAACAGCAGTTCCCGCGCCCGGCGCAGGCGGAGATCCAGGTAGTACTGCGCCGGCGTGGTGCTCAGATAGCGCTTGAACAGCCGCTCCAGATGGCGCAGCGACACCCCCAGCTCCGCCGCCAGATGTTCCAGCGAGCGCGGGTTCTCGATATTGCTCTCCATCGACAGCGCGGCGTCCAGCAAGGCCTCGTGTCCGGTGCCGATGCGCGCCAGCAGCGGGATGTGCTGGCGGTCGCCGTCGTCGCGCAGCCGGTCCACGATGAATTGCACCGAGACATCGGCCGCCAGGCTCTTGCCGCCCTTGTGGCGGATCAGATGGCACATGAAGTCCAGCGGCGCGGTGCCGCCGCTACAGGTGAAGCGGTCCCGGTCCAGCACGAACAGGTCCGAGGTGAACTGGGTGCGGGGAAACTCCTCGCTGATGGACAGCAGGTTTTCCCAGTGGATGGCGCATCGGTAGCCGTTCAGCACCCCGGCCCGGGCCAGCGCGAAGGTGCCGGTGCAGATGGCGCCCAAGGGCACGCCCTGGGCGGCGAAGCGGCGGATCAGCGACTGCACCTTGTCGGTGGCCGCGTCGCGCACCTGGCAACCGCCGCAGACGATGAGCATGTCGTACTGCTGCGGACTGCCCGGCACCGCCACCGGCGACAGGCTCAGGCCGTTGCTGGCGCTGACCGGCTCGCCGTCCGCCGACAGCAGGCTCCAGCGGTACAATTTCTTGCGCGACAGGTAGTTGGCCATGCGCAGCGGCTCCACCGCGTTGGAGAACGCGATCATGGAGAATTGATCGAGCAGCAAAAAGGCGATATGCGACAACGAGGCGATCTGTTGCGGTCCCATCACGACCTCCAGGGTGTGCGTTGCAAGGAGTGTTGCCGGCTCCCAAGCTGCTCGCGGCCTGCCGCGCGCGGTGGAGCCTGATACGGTGAGTACGCCTTCGGAACTGCTCATGTGCCACTTGATCGAAGCCGCTTTCTCGGCGGTTCTTATCTCTCTCCGCTCGCGAACTGGCGAACAGGCTCTCAGCCGTCGGCCTCGGCGCCCGCCGCCGGCGCGCGGCCGAAGCTTTCGGTGATCCGGTCCAGGATGATGGCCAGCAGCACCACCGCCAGCCCGCTCTCGAAGCCCAGGCCCACGTCCAGCCGCTGGATGCTGGCCAAGACATCGTTGCCCAGGCCGCCGGCGCCCACCATGGACGCGATGATCACCATGGACAGCGCCATCATGATGGTCTGGTTGACGCCCGCCATGATGGACGGCAGCGCGATGGGCAGCTGCACCTTGAACAGCAGCTGCCAGGAGGTGCAGCCAAACGCGTTGCCGGCCTCCACCTGTTCCTTGTTCACTTGGCGGATGCCCAGGCTGGTCAGCCGCACCGCCGGCGGCACCGCGAACACCACGGTGGCCAGAATGCCCGGCACCCGCCCCAGTCCGAAGAACATTGCCGCGGGAATCAGATAAACGAAAGCCGGCATGGTCTGCATGAAGTCCAGCGCCGGACGCACCAAGGCGTTGACCAGCCGCCGGCGCGCGCAGCAGATGCCCACCGGCACCCCCAGCAGCAGGCTGACGCAGGTGGCGGACAAGGTCAGCGCCAGCGTGGAGACGGTCTGGCTCCAGAAGCCGGTGGCCCAGATCAGGCCCAGCGCGGCGCAGACGAAGACGGCGAACTTCCAGCCCAGCCGCCACAGGCCGACGCCGGCGAACAGGCCGGCCAGCGCCAGCGGCGGCACGCCCAGCAACAGCGCCTCCACCTGGGTGGCGAACCAGTCGATGCCGCCGCCGATGGCGTCGAAGGCGCCGGCGTTGTTTTCCAGCAGAAAGTGGATGATCTGGTTGACCCAGCTGCCTATCGGCAGCGGAGTCTGGGGACTGATCTCGGCCATGCGGCGTGTTCCTCGTCTCGCCGGACGCGCCCGGAACCGCGAAGGCCGTTCCGCCTCCGTGGCCGCGGCGCCCCTTGGGTTCAGTGATGGGCGGCCGCGCTCAGGCGGTGCTGGGACAGCTTGTTGAGCACGCTGCTGGGCGTGATCACCCCCAGACAGCGGCCGTCGTCGTCGCGCACCAGCAAGGGCTCGGTCTGGCCCAATAGCCGCTGCAACACGTCGGACAGGCTACAGGACGGCGCCACGTGCGGCGCGCCGTCGACGCGCGACGGCGACGCGGCTTCGATCAGGTCCTTGGCCTGCAGATAGCGCGAGGTGTCCACGCTCTTGAAGAAGTCGCGCACGTAATCGTCGGCCGGACGTTCGATGATTTCGCGCGGGCTGCCCACTTGCACCAGCCGGCCGCCCTCCATGATGGCGATGCGGCTGCCTATGCGCAGCGCCTCTTCCAGATCATGGGAAACGAAGACGATGGTGCGGCGCTGCTCGCGCTGCAATTGCAGCAGCAGGTCCTGCATCTCGGCGCGCTTGAGCGGATCCAGCGCCGAGAACGCCTCGTCCATCAGCATCAGCGAGGGGTTGACCGCCAGCGCGCGCACCAGGCCCACGCGCTGCTGCATGCCGCCGGAGAGTTCGTACGGGTGTTTGCCGGCAAACGGCGCCAGCCCCACTTGCTCCAGCACTTCCAGCGCCCGCGCCTCGCGCGCCTTGCGCGCGACGCCGGCGATTTCCAGGCCGAAGGCGGCGTTGTCCAACACCGTCCGGTGCGGCATCAGCGCAAAGCTCTGGAACACCATGCTCATGTCGCGGCGGCGCAGCGCCACCAGCTGCCTGGGCGTCAGCCGGGTCAGATCCTGGCCGTCCAGCAGGATTTGGCCGGCGCTCGGTTCCAGCAGACGGTTGATCAGGCGGATCAGCGTGGACTTACCGGAGCCGGACAAGCCCATCAGCACGAAGATTTCGCCGGCCTGCACCGAAAAGGACACGTCGTTGACGCCCACCACCGCCCCGGTGCGCCGGAACACTTCGTCCTTGCGTTCCCCGGCCCGCAGCAGGCGCATCACTTCCGCCGTCTTGCCGCCGAATACCTTGTAGAGATTCCTGACCTCGATCTTGCCCGACTGCATCCCTGTCTCCTTCGGCGCGGCCGCTGACGCGGCGACGGTGGATAAAGCGACGAATGTTTAATGTAAATCAAGGTTCACGATAGGAAGTAAGGGCTGCGCCAAATAACGGTATTCCGACAACAAGCCGTCTGAATCCGACATCCGCCCGCAAAACCAGCCGCTGCGGGCCTCATCGCCCGCTTTCATCGCCGCCGCGGTCCTTGCGGCGGCCGACAGTGTCGTAAAAAAACCGCAATCCGCCGCCCGCTGCGCAAAAAGCAAACGCCTGCCGCGGCCGGAGCGGGCAGGCGTGGAAGCGGAGCGGCGGCGAACGCGTTCTCTACGCCTCGCCAAAGTCTCGCGAGCGGGAGCGGAGTCAGATGAAAACCGCGGAGGAGGCGAAACGTAGTCGTGGCAGATAGCGTTTCGAAGCCTGACTCTCCGCGCCAGGCTCCACGACGCGCAGCAGATCGTAAACAGGTTCTCAGGGCCTAGCGGTCGATCACCAAATCGCTCAACGGCAAGCTGCAGCAAGGCAGGAAATAGCCCTGCTCCACTTCGCGCGGCCGGATGCCGCCCTGATGCCGCATGTCCACCCGCCCCTCCAGCAGGCGAGTCTTGCAGCTGCCGCACACACCGCGGGTGCAGGAGGACGGCAGCCGCATGCCCTGGGCCAGCGCCGCCGCCAACACCGTCTGCCCCGGCGCCACCGCCAACTCGTCCCCCATTTTGGCGAAACGAACCTTGAAGCCGCCGCCCTCGGCGCCGACCGGCGGCGTCCGCGCCGGCTGGTCCGGCTGCGCGGCGCCGAGTTCGGCGAAGCTGAAGCTTTCCTCGTGATAGCGGGCCATATCGAAACCGCACTGGCGCAACAGCTCGCGCACCGCGGCCATATAGGGCGCGGGGCCGCAGCAGAACACCTGGCGCGCGTGCAGGTCCGGCGCCAGGCGTTCGATCAGCGCCCGATCCAGCCGGCCGATCAGGCCGGCCCAGTCCGGCTCGCCCGTCCTGTGCTCGCAAATCACCGCCTGGCGGAAGCCGGGGTGGGCGCTGGCCAGCAGGCTCAGCTCCTTGCGGAACACGATGTCGCGCGGCGAGCGGGCGCTGTGCACGAACAGGATGTCGGCGTCGGCGGCCAGATCGGTCAACGCCCGGCTCATCGACATCAGCGGGGTGATGCCGCTGCCGGCGGACAAAAAAAGATACGGCGCGCCGGCGTGGCGCGCATAGCTGAATTCGCCGGCAGGCCCCAGCGCCCGCAGCGTCATCCCCGGCCGCAAATGCTCGTGCAGCCAGCCGGAGACGACGCCGCCGGGAATGCGCTTGACGGTGATGGACACCCGGTCCGGCCGGGTGGGCGTGGACGACAGCGTATAGCAGCGGTTGACCGCGACGCCGGCGATGTCCAGCTCCAGCGTGAGGAACTGGCCGGGCTGGTAGTGGAAACGACGCGGCGGCTCGGCGCGGAACACGAAGGTTTTCACGTCATGGGTTTCTTCCCGCGTCTGCACGCAGACGAGCGCGCTGTCTTCGCCGGCCCGCCACAGCGGCGGGTCGGCGGGCATTGGCCGATAATCCGGCTGGCCGGCCGGCTGCACATGGTCCGTGCTCACGTTATCCTCGCTCCAGGCCATGGCCCAGCCGCTGCACATACCAGTCGGTGAATTTTTCCACCAGCGCTTCGGTGTACGGCGAGTAAGGCCCGGGGCGATAAGCGGAACCGTTGACGCCGCGCTGCGACTCCTCCACCAGCCGGCGGTCCTGCAGATTGGTGGCCCGCCACACTCGGGTGAGGTTGTCCACCTCGTAGTCCACGCCCTCGACCGCGTCCTTGTGCACCAGCCAGCTGGTGCGCACCAGCGTGCTTTCCGCCGACAGCGGCAAGGCGGCGAAAGTAACGATGTGGTCGGCCATGAAATGGTGCCAGGAGTTGGGCTGGGTCCAGAACGACAGGCCGCCGGACGCCGGGTCGCGCAGCTCGCCCAGCAGCTTGCGGCAAGCCGCGCCGGTGTCCACGGTCTGGGACTGGCCCTTGCGGTCCAGCGGCATGCGCATGGCGCGATAGCCGGACGTCTCGGACAGGCGGTCGATTTCGGCCGACGGCAGCCCGCCGGCCTCCCAGCGCGCGTGGCTATCGGCGACGACGCGCTGGTAATCGGCCAGCCCGGCCGCCTGTTCCGCTCTGGGCGCGAAGCCGTAGCTATAGGCGTACAGCGAGACGGTCAGCTCCGGATGGTTGCTGGTGCAGTGATAGCACTCGCGGTTGTTCTCCATGGTCAGCTTCCAGTTGCCGGCCTCGACGATGTCCACCTGGGCCGCCACCTTGCAGTCGTCGATGCGGTGCGGCGCGAGATAAGGCGCCATCCGGCCCATCATCTCGTCGATGTCCTCCGGCGGCTGTTCGGCCAGACAGATGAACAGCAGCCCTTCCAGGTTTTTCAGCGCCACCGGCTTGAGGCTGTGATGCGAGGGGTCGAAACCGTCCGCCATGTGGTCGGCGAAGATCAGCCGGCCGGACAGATCGTAAGTCCATTGATGATAGGGGCAGACCAGATTGCCCACCGAGCCCTGGCGCTCGGCGCACAGCCGCGAGCCGCGGTGGCGGCAGACATTGTGAAAGGCCCGGACGGCCATGTCGTCGTCGCGCAGGATCAGGATGGGGTCGCGGCCCAGTTCCACGGTCAGGTAGTCGCCCGGCTCCGGTATTTCCGCGCTGACGCCGACGTAAATCCAGTGACGGCGGAAGATGTATTCGAGGTCGGCTTCGAACACCTGCGGCGAATGGTAGAACGGCGCCTCCAGGCTGAAGCCGGGTCGGCGGCGGGCCAGCAGTTCGCGCAGCGGGGCCGCGGAAGGAACGGAAATGACGCTGTGGGACATGTATCTCACCTCCAAGGCGGGCCGCTCAAAAATCGACGAGCTGATGTTGCCGCAGGTAATCCAGCACCGCTTGCGCTTTCTCGACGGAATCCCCCTGTTTTACGACGCGCCCGCCGCCGCCGGCCTCGCCGGCGATCGCCCCCAGCAGACGCTCCAGGCCGCTGCCGCGCTGCGCCGCCAGCGCCCGCGCGCGCCGCGCCGGCTCCAGCCTGGGCGCGGGCATGGGCGCCCCTGCCGCCGTCCGCCGCGTCAGCACGCCGCGCTGCAGGCCGGCCCAGGACCAGCGCGGCTCTGCGCCGTCCGGCCTGACGCTGGCCAGCAAGGGCGCCTGCGCCGCCAGCCGCCGCCGCCGGCCCTTGGCCAGGCCCTGCAGCGCCCGCCACTCCCCGTCCGCCTCGCTCAGTTCCAGCACCCCGGGCAGCAAGGGACGGTCCAGGCCTTCCGCCAGCAGATAGGGCAGCAGCGCCGACGCCTCGCCGCCGCCGGAGCGCTCGCCGCACAGAATCAGTTCGAAGCCGCCCAGGGCGGCGATCAGCGCCGGCGTCGGGTCGCTGTCCGCCGGCAAGTCCAGCACGGTGATGGCCGCCGCGCCCTGGGCCAGGTAGTCGGCCAGCGCGTCCTTGTCCGCGGCCCCGGCGTGCAGCACGACGAAGGCGCGGCCCAGGCGGCGCGCCAGCGCCAGCGCGGCCAGGTCGCCTGCGCCGGCGCAGGGCCGTCCGCTGACCGGATGCGCCGCCGGCGCCACCAACACCGCCGTTTTCGCTTCCGCGCCGGCGGCAAAGACTGTCTGGCTCATGAGCGCGCCTCCTTGCCTTCTCGCTCCAGCAAGGCCTGCAAGGCGTGGATGAAGGACTGGCAGTCGTCGATGACGCTCAGGTCCGCCCGTTTGACCATGGGCGCGGCCGCGTCCAGATTGACCGCGATCACGTGGCGACAGGCCTTGATGCCTTGCAAGTGCTGCACTGCGCCGGAGATGCCCAGCGCCAGATAGGCGCTGGCCTGCACGCTGCGGCCGGTGGCGCCCACTTGCTGCTCGCGGCGGAAGCGCCCGTCGTCCACCGCCACCCGCGACGCGCCCACCGCCGCGCCCATGGTTGCCGCCAGCCGCAGGAAGGCCGGCACGTCGCTGACCCCGTTGCCGGCGGCCAGAATCAGGTCCGCCTCCTCCAGCGCCAGCTGCGAGGCCGGGCTGACGACGCTGCCCAGGTCCCTCACCCGCTCCGCCGCCGCCTCCGCCGCGCCGGCCTGCCGGCGTCCCAGCCCGACGAAGGGCAGCCGGGCATCGGCGACGCCGCGCGCCAGCAACAGCGCCTCGGCGGGGGCGTGCACGCTGAAGCCCGCGCCCGGCCGGCGGCGGCGCGCGCCGTCGGCGGCGATTTCCACGATGTCGGTCAACACCGACAAGCGCTCGCGGCAGGCGAAGCGCCGGCCCAGGTCGGCGTCGTCGCCGCGGTCGGCGAACAGGATGTGACGCGGCGTTTCTTGCCGCCACAGCCGCCGCAGCAAGGCCAGCTTGGCCTCCGGCGCGAAGCCCGGGTCGGCCGGCGTCAGCGCGCGGTCCAGCGCCAGTTCGGCCAGTTCGGCGTCGGCGCAGCCGTCCATGCCGAACAAGACCGCCAGCACCTCCTCCCGCGGACCGGCCAACAGGGCGGCGGCGGCGATGGCCTCGCGCGCCGCCTCGTCCAGCTGGCCGCGTTCGGCGTGCGCCACCACCAGCACCCGGCCGTCGAACGGCCCGGCGCTGCGCAAGGGCTTGGCCGCCGCCATGCTTGCCGCGGGCGGCGCGTCGCGCCGGCCGCCGTCCTCGCCCAGCACGATGCGCTTGAGCCCGCCCGGCGAGCGCACCCAGGGCCGGCGCGGGTCCACCCGCGGCGCGGTTTGCGTCCTGCTCTTCATACCACCTCCCTCTCGACCGCGCCTTGCCCTTGCGCCGGCTCATGGCCGGCGTCCAGCAGGCGCTCCGCCACCAGTTCCGCCAATTCCACCACCTCCGCCCGCGCGCCGCCGACGCCTTCCAGCATCGCGGTGCAATTGGGACAGGCCACCGCCACGCGGTCGGCGCCGGCGGCGCGGACATCGTCCATGCGCATGTCCGGCACGCGGCGCGCCCCGGGAATATCGGTGAAGGCCGCGCCGCCGCCCCAGCCGCAACAGCGGGCGTCGCGGCCGGAACGCTCCATCTCCAGCACCTGGATGCCGATGCCGGCCAAAACGCGGCGCGGCGCGTCGTAAGCGTCGTTGTAGCGGCCGAGATAACAGGGATCGTGATAGCTCAGCGGCGCGGCCGAGGCGCGGGGCCGCACCCTGATCGCCCGCGTCTCCAGCAGTTGCGCCAGCAGCCGGCTGTGGTGCCAGACTTCGTAACGGCCGCCCAGCGCCGGATATTCATTGGCCAGGCAATGGAAGACATGCGGGTCCGGCGTGACGATGCGGGCGAAGCGATAGCGGGCCAGCGTGGCGATATTGGCTTGCGCCAGCCGCTGAAAACCGGCCTCGTCGCCCAGCCGGCGCGCCAGGTCGCCGCAGTCGCGCTCGGCCTCGCCCAGCGCCGCCACGCGCAGGCCGGCGGCCTTGAGCACGGTCAGCAAGGCGCGCAAGGCGCGCTGATAGCGCATGTCGAACGCGCCCTCGCCCGCCAGCAGCAGCCAATCGACGGCCTCGCCCTCGCGCAGCAAGGGCAGATCCAGATCCGCCGCCCAGTGGTAGCGGGCGCGCAGCGGATGGCCGCCGACGGTGTCGGTATGGCGCAGATTGGCCAGCGCCGCCGCGCCCTTGCCCGGCAGCTCGCCGCGCGCCAGGGTCAGATGCCGACGCAGATCGATCACCGCGTCGACGTGCTCGATCAGCATCGGGCAGCTTTCCACGCAGGCGCGGCAGGTGGTGCAGGACCACAAGGTGTCCGCCGCCAGCGCGCCGCCGACGATGTCCCGGTCCGCGCTCGCGGCCGCGGCCGCCGGCCGGCCCGGATGCGGGCTGCCGGCGTAGGCCGGGCCGCCGCCGCCCATCGCCGCCACCAAATCCTGGATCAGGCGCTTGGGGTTCAGCGGCTGGCCGGCGGCGAAGGCCGGACAGACGGCTTCGCACTTGCCGCATTGCACGCAGGCGTCGAAGGACAGCAGGCGGTTCCAGGCGAAATCGGCCGCCCGCGCCGCGCCCAGCTCGCCGGCGGCCAGGTTCAAGGGCTTCAGGTCGGCGGACTTGCCGGCGAAGCGCTCGGCGCGCGGGTGGAAGGCCAGGTGCAGCAAGCCGGCCACCGCGTGCTTCATCGGCCGGCCCAGGCCTATGCCCAGCGCCAGCTCCGCGCCGCCCAGCGTCAGCAGCAGCAGAGCGACCGCGGCCAGCCCTTGCCCGGCGGCGCTCAGCCAGAGCTCGCCGCCGGCCAGCGCCGCGGCCAGCAGCGCGCCCGAGGCGAAACAGGCCAGCAAGGCCGGCAATTGCTGCCACGCGCCCTGCGACAGCCGGGCCGGCGACGGGCGGCGGCGGGCGCGCATCAGCGCCGCGCCGGCCAGCATCAGCGCCGCCGCCGTCGCCAGCAGCAGATCCAGCCAGCGCTGGTGCAGCAACAGACCGTAATTGAGCGCGATCAGCAGCAGCGCCGCCGTTCCGCCGCCGGCCGCCGCCACGTGGGCGCGCGCCGCGGCCGGATCGCGGGCCACCACTCGGTGCAGATCGACGAAGTAGCGCCTGGGCGCGGCCAGCAGGCCGAGCCAGGACGCCGGCGCGGCGCGCCCCCGCCGCCACAGCCGCGCGCGCCGGAGCAGCCCGGCGGCCAGCAACAAGGCGCCCAGCCAGAACAGGCCGCTGAGAAGATGGGGAAAGCTCATGTCAGAAATCCTTGACCAGCCGCAGCGCGTCGTAGAGCGCGCCGTGGATATTGTGCATGGACACGCAATCGCCTACGCGGAACAGCAGGAACTCCCCGTCCTCCAGCGGCCAGTCCAGGCAGGGTTGCGGCTCGGCGGCGAACAGCGCCCGCACATCGGTCTGGCCGCGGTTCCTGGCCAGCGGCTTCAGTTGCCGGTACAAGGCGTCGTCGGGCAGCACGCCGTTGTCTATCACCACCAGGTCCACTTCCCGCTCTTCCAGCGCCTCGGTGTATTCATTGCGCAGCACGGCGATTTTCTTGTCGCCCTCGGCGTACACCCCTTCCAGCCAGACATTGGGGCTGGGAATGATGCCTTGCGCGTACAGCCGCCGGTAGAAGATGGGAAAGGTGGTGCCGCCGGTGTCCTCGCCCACTTTCACCTCCGGGGTGGCGATTTCCACCAGGCTGCCGCGGCTGGCCAGATAGTCGGCGACGCCGAAGCCGGCGTGGCCGCCCAGCGCGTCGTAGACCAGCACCTTGCCGGCCGGCTCCACCTGGCCGGACAGAATGTCCCAGCTGCTGACGGCCAGCCCCTCGGCCACGCCCCAGGCCGGCACCTGGCCGGTGTGCGGACGGCCGCCGGTGGCCAGCACCACGATGTCCGGCCGCTGGTCCATGATCATGGAGCGGTCCGCCGCCGCGCCCAGCCTGCGGTCCACCCCCAGACGCTGGATTTCCATGTCCAGCCAACGCACGATGCCGGCCATCTGTTCGCGCTGCGGCGCCCGGGCCGCCAGCAGGATCTGGCCGCCCACCTGCGGCTGGCGCTCGAACAGCACCACCTCGTGGCCGCGCTCGCGCGCCACCCGCGCCGCCTCCAGACCGGCCGGCCCGGCGCCCACCACCACGACCCGGCGCTGCCGCGGCGCCGGGGCGATGAGATGCGGCATGCTGGCCTCGCGGCTGGTGGCGGCGTTCTGGATGCACAGCACGTCCTGGCCGTAGTACTGGCGGTCTATGCAGTAGTTGGCGCCCACGCACTGGCGGATCTGGTCCTCCCTGCCGTCGCGGATCTTGATCACCAGGTGCGGATCGGCCATGTGGGCGCGGGTCATGCCCACCATGTCCACCATGCCGGCGGCCAGGATGCGCTCCGCCTGCACCGGGTCGCGGATGCTCTGCGCGTGCATCACCGGCACGCTGGACACCGCCTTGATGCCGGCGGCCAGGTGCACGAAAGGCTCCGGCGGCAAGGCCATAGGCGGCATGCAGTTGGCCAGGCTGTTGTGGGTGTCCGCGCCGGAGCCTATCACCGACAGGTAGTCGATCAATCCGGTTTCGGACATGCGGGCGGCGATCTCCTTGAGCATGTCGTGGCTGAGGCCGTCTTCGTGGAATTCGTCGCCGCACATGCGCAGGCCGACGCAGAAGTCCGCGCCCACCTCGGCGCGCACCGCCTGCAGCACCTCCATGCCGAAGCGCAGCCGGTTTTCCAGGCTGCCGCCCCATTCGTCGTCGCGCTGATTGGTGCGCGGGCTCCAGAACTGGTCGATCAGGTGCTGGTGGGCGGCGGCGATCTCGACGCCGTCCAGGCCGGCGGCCTTGACCCGCCGCGCCGCCAGCGCGAAATCGGCGATCACGCGGCGGATGTCCTCCACTTCCATGATCTTGGCGTTGCCGCGGTGCACCGGTTCGCGCACGCCCGAGGGGCTGAGCAGGTGCGGCCAGTGTTCGCCCTGGTAGCTGGAGCGCCGCCCCATATGGGTGGCCTGGATCATGATCTTGGCGCCGTGGCGGTGCATGGCCTCGGCCAGCCGCGCCAGCGGCTCGATCACCGCGTCGCTGGCCAGGTTCACCGATTTCCACCAGCTCTGCGGGCTGTCGATGGACACCGGGCTGGAGCCGCCGCAAATCGCCAACCCCAGCCCGCCCTTGGCTTTTTCCTCGTAATAGCGGATGTAGCGCTCCCCCGGCAGGCCGCCGGTTTCGGCGTAGACCTCGGCGTGGGCGGTGCTGACGATGCGGTTGCGCAAGGTCAGCCGGTTCAGGGTGATGGGTTCGAACAAGTGGGGGTAAGACATGGCCGGCTCCTAAGGGTCTGTTGACGTATGTTTTCCCCGCCGCGCTGACCGAGAAAAGTGCGCTCTACAAGGGGTGGACCGTGAACGCGCAATGCGGCGCGTCCTGCCCGGCGCACTGGCTTTCACGGCAAACGGTGCGGTAATCGCGCCCCAGGTCTTCCCCCACCCAGTCCATCGCGCCGGCGAACCAGCCGGCGAACAGATAGCAGGCCATGTGCTCGCTTTGCGGCGCGCCGGCCTCGCCCTGGGCCAGCACGAAACAGGAATGGTCCAGCCGGATGTGGGCGTTGCCGCTGGCGGCGTCGGCCTCCAGAAGGCGGAAACGGCCCCAACCGCGCAAGGACAGCCGGCTCAGGTAGTGCTCGAACACCGCCAGGCCGGACAGGCCGTGGGTGGCCGCCTCGCTGGCGCACCAGAAATGGGCGGAGCGATAACCGGCCTGGTAGAGCGCGTCCGCGTACTGGTGGCGGCCCAGCGCAGCCTCCATGGCCAGGTGGTTGTTGATGAAGAAATGGCGCGGCACGTACAGCATGGGCAGGCCGTTGGTGCGCCAGACGCCGCTGTCCGGGTCCACGTCGATGGGAAGTTGCGGTTGCATGCCGTTCTCCTGTGCAAGCCGGGCGCAGCCCGTCATTGCCGGCATGTTGCCGCAGCCCATCCCGAGCCGGAGCCGCGGGCGCGACCGGTTTTTGCCCATGGCCGACACCGCGCGGCGCGGACGCAAAAAAGGCGGACCGCGGTCCGCCAAGGGGAGGAAGAACATTGAGCACGCCCGACTCAGGGCGCCCATTCGGCCACCCGCGCCGGGTGGGCCTGCACCCAAGACGCCGCCGCCGCGGCCGGCTTGTCGCCGGTTTCCACCGCCAGCATCAGCGAACCGATTTCCTCCGGCCGCCAGCGGAAACGCTGCAGAAAGGCCAGCACCTGCGGCGCTTTGGCGCTGAGGCCGGGGTGGGCCACGCTGTTGACGTGCTCGGCCTCGCCGAACACCTTTTGCGGATCGTCGAGAAAGCGCAGCTTCCATTTGGCGAACATCCAGTGCGGCACCCAGCCGGTGACCACGATGGGCTTGCGGGCGTTGATCGCGCGCGCCAGCTCCGCCGTCATGCCCGGCCCGGAACTGGGCATCAGCGTCAAATTCAGCCGGTAGGCCTTGATCGCCTCTTCGGTCTTTTGCATCACCCCGGCGCCGGCGTCGATGCCGACGATGCGCCCCAGCAGCGCCGCCCGGGCGGCGTTGAGATCGCCGATGGCGCGCGCGGCGACATAGTCCGGCACCACCAGGCCGATGCGGGCGTCGGCGTAATTGGGCCCCAGGTCCAGCACCTTGCCCTTGAACTGCCGGTAATACGCGCCCTGGGTCACCGGCAGCCAGGCCGACAGCGTGGCGTCCAGATCGCCGCGCGCCACGCCCTGCCACATGATGCCGGCGGCCACCGGCACCAGCTCCACCGGGTGGCCCAGCCGGCCGCGAATGATCTGGGCCGCCACTTGAGTGGTGACCACGCTGTCGGCCCAGCCTTCGACGTAGCCGATCTTGATGACGGGCTTGCCGGGCGGGGCCTCCGCCGCCTGGGCCGGCGCGCACAAGAGCAGCAGGATGATGCAACACCATTGCCTCAACATATTTGCTTCCTCCCTTAAGAGCCTGTTTACGATCTGCTGCGCGTCGGCGATACCCGCTTGCCAGCGGCGTGAGAATGCCCATCCGCCCCATTCCGCGTCTTCCAGCGCTTATTGAATCTGCTCCGGCTTCACCACCAGCCAGTTGCGGTCCGCCGTCGCCGGCAGGCCCAGCTTGCGCTGCTGCCTGGCCGCTTCCCGGCTCCAGCTGCGGATCTGATCCCAATAGCCCGCTTTGCGGTCTACCCAGAGCCGCAAGCCGCCCTTGGCCGTGTCGACGCCGTTCAGCAGCATGTAGCCATCGGACTGCGGCGTGTCGCCGGCCACCAGCACCGGCTTGCGCCATTGGTCTATCCAGCCCAGCATGGTCCCGGCCTTGCCCTCGTACCAGGTCATGGGGTTCATCAGATAGGGGGTCAGCTCCAGGTCCAAATTGCGTTCCGGCTCATAGCCGCCGCGCTTGATCTGCAAACGCGAGGTGGTCAGCGCGCCGCTGCTTCGATCTTTCAGCAGCAGATTGACGCCCAGCACATTCTGCGGCGGCACCCGGTAGCCGTAACGCGGGTCGCTGGCCACCATACGCACCAGTTCTTCGCTGGCCGCGGTCATCACGTAGACGGCGATGCCGTTCTCCCGCAGCTTGGTGTAGAGCTCGACCATGCCGGTGAACACGCGCGGCGCCGGCACGCTGCCCTCCACCGGCTTGCCCTGATGGAAATACCTGACCGGCACCGGGGCGCCGCTGGCCATCAGCGCGTCTACCTGGGTCTTGAGTTGGCGCAGCGTCAGCCCGGAAAATACCTGCGCCGCCCAGGGGTAGCAGATCAGTTCGTCTATCTCGCACAGCCGCAGATAGTAGCTGTACAGGCTCTCCGGCCGGTCCGGCTCGTCGCGGAAGGGAATCAGTTTCAAAGACGGGTCCAGCCGCTCGCGGCTGAGCAAGCCCTTGGCTTCCATATAAGGCAGCAGCGCTTCTTCCAGATCGTAGCGGTAACTGGTGTTGTCCATGTCGAACACTGCGTATTCGCCCTTATGAGCATTGGCCTTGATCATGGCGTTCAGCCGTTCCGCGATCTTGGGCGGCCAGTGCTTCAGCTCGGTCTCCGCCGCCGCCGGCTGGGCCCAAAGCGCGGCCGACAACAACAAAGCCCCCAATACTTTAAGTTGCTTCATAAATCCTCCTGAATGTGCATCGGATGCGGTGGGCCCGCCTTGGAGCCTGTTCAAAGTCTGCTGCGCGTCGTGAAGCGTTGCACGGTGAGTACCAGCTCAAAATGCTCATGTACCACTCGTACATTCCGCTTTTTCGCTTGTTTTCGCCTTGTCTCGCCCTTGCTCGCGAGACTTTGAACGGATCTTAAGAAATACCCATGCGCCGCTTGCGCGCGAGGAGGCTCAACGCGGGATCAGGGCTGTGGCCAGGGGGCTAAGCCCCCCATACCTCGCCGAACACCCGCAACCAGTTCTCGCCCAGCACTTTGCGGATCTTGCGCTCAGGCCAGCCGGCCCGCTGCATCGCCGCGGTCAGATTGGGCGTTTCGCCTATGGTGCGAATGCCTTCCGGGTTGAGGATGGTGCCGAAATCGGTCAGCCGGCGATACCGGCCTTTGTCGTGGGTGATCCAGTCGAAGAAGCCCTGATCGTAGCCCTGGGTGAAGTCGGTGCCGTAGCCGACGCAGTCTTCGCCCACCAGCGCGATCACGTAATCCATCGCTTCCACGTAGTCGTCCACGGTGGCTTCGATGCCGCGGCGCAGAAAGGGCGGAAACATGGTGACGCCGATGAAGCCGCCGTGGTCGGCGATGAAGCGCAGCTCCTCGTCGCTCTTGTTGCGCGGATGCGGCTTGAGGCCCGAGGGCAGGCAATGGGAGTAACAGACCGGCTTTTTCGATTCCAGAACGGCTTCGCGCGAAGTCAGGCCGCCCACATGGGACAGGTCCACCATGATGCCAACGCGGTTCATTTCCGCAATGACTTCGCGGCCGAAGCCGGACAGGCCGCCGTCGCGTTCGTAACAGCCGGTGCCGATCAGGTTTTGCGTGTTGTAGCACAGCTGCACCACGCGCACGCCCATGTCGGCGAAGGCTTCGACGGACTCCAGCCTGTCCTCGAAGGCGTGAGCGTTCTGAAAACCCAGGATGACGCCGGTGCGGCCCTCCGCCTTGGCCCGACGGATATCCTCGACGCCGCGCACCAGGGTCAAGAGATCGCCGTGCTCGCGGATCAGCCCTTTCATCTCGGCGATATTGTTCACCGTGTCCTGAAAGCCCTCCCACACCGACACGGTGCAATTGGCGGCGCTCAAGCCGCCGCGGCGCATGTCCTCGAACACCGGCCGCGCCCATTTGGCGATGATCAGCCCGTCTATCACCAGCGCGTCTGCATGCAAATCCATTGCCGTCTCCTAAAGACCGTAAACACTCCCTGCCAGCGCCGCCGCCGGCGCCGCTTGCGCCAATTGCGCCCACAGCGGATGGCCGGCGTCCGCCGGCAGTTCGCACACGGCGAAGCCGTAAGGCCGCGCCGCGCGCCGCAACAGCAGCCAGACGTAGTCGGCGAAGCTGCGGCGGCACACCACGAACACGCCGTCGCCGTCCAGGCGCAGCACCTGAACCGCGGCCTTGCCCAGCAAGGTGCCGACGCCCTGGCCGGGGCGCAGCGCTTCGAAATCGTAAGCGCCCAGATGGCGCAGCACCGCCAGGTGCGGCTCGCCGCACAGGTAGACGGCGGTGAAGCCGCCGCTGACATCCAGCGCCTGGGCGAACACCCGCCGCTCGGCGAAACCCCGCTCCAGCGCCGGCAGCCAGGCGGCCAGCCGCTGGCGGCTGCTGATCAGCAGCCATTCGTCCGGCGACAGCCACAGCAGCGCGCCGCCCTCGCCCTGGCTCAAGGCCTTGGGCCGGCGCGGCGGCTCCAGGCCGGTGATCCGCGCCGTCAGTTCCAGGAAGCCGGCCTCGGCGCCGTCGCCGCGCAGCAGCGCGTAGCCCAGATTGGGCGCCTCATTGCCCCAGGCGCGGCTGTCGGCGCGGCGCGGTTCGGCCTCGTCCCGCAAGGCGAAACGATGCAAGGGCGATTCCAGCCAGGGCTTGAACGCGGACTCAGGCATGTTGACGCTCCCCTTCCTTGTCGACGAAAACCGCGGACGCCACCCGCGCCGGCTCGCAGCGGCCGCGCCACCACACTTGCACGGTGTCGCCTTCGCGGCGGCTGCCGTCCTTCAACACCGCCATGGCGATGGAGCGGCCCAGGCATTCGCTGTGATAGCTGGAGGTGACGTGACCCTGCATCGCCGCCGGCGCGGCGTCGTCGCGGTCGTTGAGGATTTGCGCGCCTTCCGGCAGCACCAGACGCGGGTCCTCCGTCAGCAAGCCGACCAGCTGCTTGCGGCCCGCGCCGGCGGTGTCGGCGCGCAACAAGGAGCGGCGGCCCAGGAAGCTGAACGGTTTTTTCATGCCCACCGCCCAACCCATGGCCAGATCGTTGGGGCTCATCGAGCCGTCGCTGTCCTGGCCGACGATGATGAAGCCCTTTTCAGCGCGCAATACATGCATGGCCTCGGTGCCGTAAGGCGTGATGCCGAATTCGGCCCCGGCCCGCATCACCTCTTCCCACAGATAGCGGCCGTAGCCGGCGTCCACATTGATTTCATAAGCCAGCTCGCCGGAAAAACTGATGCGGAACACCCGCGCCGGCACGCCGGCCACGGTGCCGACGCGGCCGTCCATGAAGGGGAAGGCCTGCGGGGCCAGGTCGATGTCGGCGCACAGCTTGCGCAGCACCGCCCGGCTTTGCGGGCCCACCAGCGCCGTGGTGGCCCAGTGGTCGGTGATGGAGCTCAGCCTCACCTTGAGCTCCGGCCATTCGGTCTGATGCCAACGCTCCAGCCAGCCGTAGACCCGCGCCGCGCCGCCGGTGGTGGTGGTCATGTGGAAATGGTCGTCCGCCAGGCAGGCGGTGACGCCGTCGTCCATCACCATGCCGTTTTCGTCCAGCATCAGGCCGTAGCGGCATTTGCCCGGCTCCAGCTTGCTCCAGGCGTTGCTGTAGACGCGGTTTAGAAATTCGCGCGCGTCCGGGCCGCGCACGTCGATCTTGCCCAGGGTGGAGGCGTCCATCGCCGCCACTCCCTGGCGCGCGGCGCGGCATTCGCGGCGCACCGCCGCGTGCAGGTCTTCGCCCGGCTGCGGGAAATACCAGGGCCGCAGCCACTGGCCCACCAGTTCGTATTCCGCGCCGCGCGCCGCGTGGCTGTCGTGCATGGCGGTGTAACGGCGCGGATCGAAAGTGTCTCCGACGTTGGCGCCGGCCAGCGCGCCGAAGCTGACCGGGGTGTAGGCCGGCCGGTAGGTGGTGGTGCCCACCTCGGCGATGGGCTTGCCCAGCGCCTCGGCGGCGATGGCGAAGCCGTTGACGTTGGACAGCTTGCCCTGATCGGTGCCGAAGCCCAGCGCGGTGTAGCGCTTGACGTGCTCGATGGAGCGATAGTTCTCGCGCACCGCCAGGTGGATGTCGGCGGCGGCCACGTCGTTCTGGTAATCGACGAAGGCCTTGGCGCCGACGCCTTCGCGCCGGCCGTCCGGCAGCCGGAAGATTTCGCGCGGCGCGGCGAGTTCCTCCGCCTCCACCCGCGGCGCGGCGCCCTGGCCGCCGGCGGCCAGGCCGAGCTGGGCCAGCATGGCGGCGTGGGTCTGGGCCAGGGCCTCGCCCAAGTCCCAACGCCCGGTGACCGCGCCGACGCAGGCGACGCCGGGCCGGCCCTCGTCCGGGCAGACAAAGGACAGGCAGTCCTGACGCCACAGCGGGCGGCCGCCGTTGTGGCAGAACAAATGCACGGTGGCGCTGAGCCCGCCGGAAGACAGCACCCCGTCCGCCTCCAGCCGCGGCCCCTTGCCGGCCACGCTCCGGCCGTCCGCGGCCAGCTTCACCAGTTCCGCGCCGCTGACGCCGGCGCCGCCGTTCACCCGGGCGATGCCGTAACCGGTCAGCAGCTCCACGCCGGCATTCCGCGCGGCGCGGCCGCGCCATGCCGCCGCGCCGTCGGGGCGAACGTCGGCCAGCGTCACCGCCACGCCGGACAGGGCCAGTTCCAGCGCCGCGTCGTAGGCGGCGTCGTTCTGGGTCTGCAACAGCAGCCGGCGCCCCACCGCCACGCCGTAGCGGTTCAGATAGCTGTGGCCGGCGGCGGCGGTCATCACCCCGGGCAGGTCGTTGTTGCCGAACACCAGCGGCCGTTCGATGGCGCCGCTGGCCAGCGCCAGCTGACGCGCGCGGATCTTGTGCAGTCGCTGGCGCGGCCGGTCCGGATCGCGCTCGGACGGCGGCAGATGGTCTTGCAGCAATTCCACCGCCAGCGCCAGATTGCCCTCGTGCAGCGCGAAAACGGTGGCGCGCGGCAGCAGCTGGACATTGGGCAGCGCCGCCAGCTCGCTCAGCCGTTGCCGCGCCCAGTCCATCGCCTCCAGGCCGTCGATGCGCTGCCGGCGCTCGCTCAGCAGCCAGCCGCCCATTTCCGCCTGCTCGTCCAGCAACAGCGTTTTCAGGCCGGCGCGCCCCGCCAGCGTGGCCGCCCACAAGCCGGCCGCGCCGCCGCCCACCACCAGCACGTCCACATGGTGGTGCAGGTGATCGTAATGCTCGGCATCCGGCAGCCGCGGCGCTTCGCCGTAGCCGGCGGCCTCGCGGATGCGCCGCTCGTAGAACGGCCAGGCGCTCGCCGGCCGCATGAAGGTCTTGTAATAAAAGCCCGGCGGCAGGAAGCGCTCCAACCTGCCCAGCGCGCCCTTGAGCCGCATGCCCCAGGAGGCGTCCCCCAGGCCGCTGCTGGCCTGCAAGCCCTGGTACAGCTCCACCTGGGTGGCCTTGAGGTCCGGCGTGCTCAAGGCTCCGCTCTCCAACTGGACCAGCGCGTTGGGCTCCTCCGCGCCGAAGCCGACGATGCCGCGCGGCCTGCCGTATTTGAAGCTGCGGCCCAGCAGCCGCACGCCGTTGGCCAGCAGCGCCGAGGCCAGGGTGTCGCCGGCGAAGCCGTGATAGGCCGCGCGGTCGAAGTTAAAGGCCAGCGGCCGATTGCGGTCGATGCGCTCGCCGGGGCGATGGATGCGATAGCCGCTCACGCCTGATCCTCCTGCCGATAGCGGGCCTTGCCCTCGGCCAGCGTCCAGCTGCCGGCGATCTCGTAACTGACGGTGTGGCGCCGGACGGCGAACACCTTGCGGCAGCCGGCGGCGTGCTGCCATTGCTCCCAATGCCAGCCGCGCGGGTTCTTGCGGCCAAACAGATAATCGCCCCAGGTCTCGTCGTCCACCTGCTCCGGCGCCGCCGGGCGGACGATGAAGGCCTCCCCGGCGTAGGCGAACTCCTCCTCCTCCCGCGCCTCCCCGCAGTGCGGGCAGTGAATCAGCAGCATAAGCCTCCCCCTCAATGGGCCACGGCGGCGGCGCCGTGCTCGTCTATCAAGCGGCCGGAGGCGAAGCGCTCCAGCGCAAAAGCCGCGTTCAACGGGTGCGGCTGGTCATTGGCGATGGTGTGGGCGAACACGTGGCCGGAACCGGGCGTGGCCTTGAAACCGCCGGTGCCCCAGCCGCAGTTGAAATACAGGCCCTTGATCCGGGTCTTGCCGATGATGGGACAGGCGTCCGGCGACACATCGACGATGCCGCCCCACTGCCGATTCATCCTCACCCGCGAAAAAGAGGGAAACAGCTCGATGATGGCCGCCGCCGTGTGTTCGATCACATGCGGGCTGCCGCGCTGGCCATAGCCCAGATAGCTGTCTATGCCGGCGCCTATCACCAGTTCGCCCTTGTCCGACTGGCTGATGTAGCCGTGCACCGCGCCGGACATCACCACCGTGTCCAGGCAGGGTTTCAGCGATTCGGAAACGAAAGCCTGCAGGGGGTGGCTCTCCAGCGGCAGCCGCAAGCCGGCCATCCGCGCCAGCACGGCGCTGTTGCCGGCGGCCACGCAGCCCACCTTGTCGGCGCGGATCTCGCCGCGCCCGGTTTGCACCCCGCGCACCCGGCCGTCCTCGATCAACAGGCCGGTGACCTCGCATTCCTCGATGATGTCCACGCCCAGCTCGCTGGCGGCGCGGGCGAAGCCCCAGGCCACCGCGTCATGGCGCGCCACCCCGCCGCGCGGCTGATAGCTGGCGCCCAGGATCGGGTAGCGGGCGTGTCCGCCGGTGGCGATCAAGGGCACCCGCTCCTTGATCTCCCGCGGCGACAGCAGCTCGGCGTCCACGCCGTTAAGCAGGTTGGCGTTGACCCGGCGCTCGATGTCGCGCATGTCCTGCAGGCTGTGGCCCAGGTTCATCACCCCGCGCTGGCTGAACATCACATTGAAGTTCAGCTCCTGGGACAGCCCCTCCCACAGCTTGAGCGCGTGCTCGTACAGCAGCGCGGATTCGTCCCACAGATAGTTGGAACGGATGATGGTGGTGTTGCGCGCGGTGTTGCCGCCGCCCAGATAGCCTTTTTCCAGCACCGCCACCTTGCGGATGCCGTGCACGCGGGCCAGGTAATAGGCGGTGGCCAGGCCGTGCCCGCCGCCGCCGACGATGATCACCTCGTAGTTTTTTTCAGGCTGCGGACTGCGCCAGGCCGGCTGCCAGCCCTGATGGTGGCTGAGTCCGTGCCGGATCAGGCTCCACAGCGAGTATCGGTTTGCCATCTGAGCTCCCGCTGCCGGGCCGCCATGGGCCCGCGCCGGTGATATCGGGGTTGAAGGAAGCCTCATTCTCAACGCGGCGCGGCCGGCGCATTTGGCTGAAAAGGACGGGCTCTTGCCCGCAGACGACACCGCGATGTCCGAAATCCACGCAAAGCGGACGCATCGTGAACAGCGCGCGAGCAGGGCCGCATCTAGATTGGGACGCCATGCCGCCCATCACAAGGAAACGCCCATGAACGCAGACCTCCCCTCCTATGTGCTCAGCTTCGCCTGCCGCAGCGCCTCCGGCCAGGTGGCCGGCTTCTCCGCGCTGCTGGAACAGCAAGGCTGCTATATCGACGAGCTGGCGGTGTTCGACGACGCCCGCAGTCAGCGCTTCTTCGTGCGCTGCGTATTCCACCCGCAGCTTCCGGACTTTGCCCCGGAACGGTTGAACGAGGGCATGGCGCGGATGGGCGGCCACTACCGCGACCTGCAATGGCAGCTGCACGACCGGCGCCAGCGCGCGCGGGTGCTGATCATGGTGTCCCGGCTGGATCACTGCCTGAACGACCTGCTCTACCGCCAGAAGATGGGCGATCTGGACATGACGGTGGCCGCCATCGTCTCCAACCACCGCGACCTCGCCCCCATCGCCGCGGCTTACGGCCTGCCCTTCCATCACCTGCCGGTCAGCGCGGACAACAAGCCGCAACAGGAGGCCGCGCTGCTGGCGTTGATGGAAGACTGCCGCGCGGAGCTGCTGGTGCTGGCCCGCTACATGCAGGTGCTGTCCAGCGCCGCGGCCGCCAGGCTGGCCGGCCGCGCCATCAACATCCACCACTCCTTCCTGCCGGGCTTCAAGGGCGCGCGGCCGTATCAGCAGGCGCACGAGCGCGGCGTCAAGCTGATAGGCGCCACCGCCCACTACATCACCGACGATCTGGACGAAGGCCCGATCATCGAACAAGTGGTGGAACGGGTGGACCACGCCTACAGCCCGGAGCAATTGCAGGCCGCCGGCCGGGACATGGAATGCCAGGCGCTGGCGCGCGCGGTGCGCTGCCATCTGGAGCGGCGCGTCTTCATCACCGAGCGGCGCACTGTGGTATTACGCTGACACTTGAGCGGCCAAGCGACTGTCCACGATCCGCCGCGCGTCGTCAGGCGTGATACGGTGGGTGCCCCTTCGAAATGCTCATGTACCACGGGTACATCGCGCTTTCTCAGCCGCAACGCCTTGTCTCGCTCTTGCTCGCGGGGACGTGAACAGGCTCTGACAGGAACTTTGTCTATTGCAATGCAACAAAAGCAGGGTACAGTAGACAGTTATCCGTCATACCAACCATGAGGTGCCGTATGTGGTCGCAAACAGCCGTCTGGTCCAAGCTTTTCTCCTCCAACCCTGTCGCCGACTACTGGCGCGACGCCTGCGAGCGCAGCATCCTCTACTGGGACGTGCTGCATGACCGCGGCGCGGACTACCTGAAACACGTGCAAAGCGGCAAACCGCCGGTATTGGTGTTCGACTACAAGATCATCCTGGACGGCCGCAGCCTGCCGGACCCGGCCAACTACGCGCTGGCCGCCATCCTGCCCCCGGCCGGCTGCCCGGCCACCAATCCGGCGCTGCGCCCCTTCGTGGTAATAGACCCGCGCGCCGGCCACGGCCCCGGCATCGGCGGCTTCAAGATGGACAGCGAGATCGGCATCGCGCTGCAACAGGGCCACCCCTGCTACTTCATCATGTTCTTCCCCCAGCCGGTGCCCAGCCAGACCATAGAAAGCGTCAGCCGCGCCGAATACGTCTTCCTCAGCAAGGTCAACGAACTGCACCCGGACAGCGACGGCAAGCCCTTCGTCATCGGCAACTGTCAGGGCGGCTGGGCCGTAGCCATGATCGCCTCGGTGGCGCCGGAACTGTTCGGCCCCATCCTGCTGGCCGGCACCCCGCTGTCCTACTGGGCCGGCGTCACCGGCAAAAACCCGATGCGCTACTCCGGCGGCATGCTGGGCGGCACCTGGACCGCCTCGCTGGCCGGCGACCTGGGCCACGGCAAGTTCGACGGCGCCCACCTAGTCAACAACTTTGAAAAGCTGGACCCGGCCAACACCCTGTGGAAGAAGCCCTACAATCTGTACGCCAAGGTGGACACCGAGCGCGAACGCTTCCTGGGCTTCGAACGCTGGTGGGGCGGTCACTACCTGTTGAACAAGCAGGAAATGGAATGGATCTCCCAGCAGCTGTTCGTCGGCAACCACCTGGTGGAAGGCAAGATCGTCAGCAGCGACCAGCACCGCGTGGACATGCGCAACATCCGCTCCCCCATCATCGTGTTCGCCTCCTGGGGCGACAACATCACCCCGCCGCAACAGGCGCTGAACTGGATACCGGACCTGTACGACAACGCGGACGACATCCGCGACAACGAACAAACCATCATCTACTGCCTGCACAATAAAGTGGGCCACCTCGGCATCTTCGTTTCCGCCGGCATCGCCAACCGCGAACACAGCGAATTCGCCAGCGCGCTGGACCTGATCGACGTGCTGGCCCCCGGCCTGTACGAAGCCGTCATCGAAGACGTGGCCCCCGGCACCCCGGGACAGGAATACATCAAGGGCCGCTACATCATCCGTTTCGAAGCGCGCGAAGTGGCCGACATCCTGGCGCTGGACGACGGCCGCGCGGACGAGCGCGCTTTCGAAGTGGTGCGCCGCGTCTCCGAAATCAACCAGGGCATCTACAACCGCTTCATCTCCCCGGCGCTGCAGGCCGTCAGCAGCGAAGCCGGCGCCCAATGCCAACGCCAGCTCAACCCGGCGCGGCTGGAACGCACGCTGATCTCCCCGTTCAACCCCTGGCTCAGCTGGCTCAAGCCCGCCGCCGAATACGTGCGCGCCCATCGCCAGCCGGTGAGCGCGGACAACCCGCTGTGGAAGCTGCAAGAACAATGGTCCGGCTGGATCGCCCAAAGCCTGGACCGCTGCCGCGATCTGCGCGACGCCGCCACCGAACACTGCTTCAAGGCCGTCTACGAATCCCCGTGGCTGGCCTCCGTTGTGGGCGTCCAGCCCGCGCGCGAGGCGCGCGCCGCCCGCAGCGACAGCTGGGACAAGCAGGAAAGGCTGCAACTCAAGCGCCAAGTGCTGGACCCCGCCTATGAAAGCGGCACCCTGGCCGACGGCTTCGTGCGTCTGCTCACCTATGTGGCGATTGGCCGCGGCATCATAGACGAGCGCCCGTTCAACGCCATCCGCCGCATCATGCACGACATCCGCCACGAACATCCGATGACCCTGATGCAGCTGAAGGAAGTCGCCCGCAAACAGGTCTTCCTGGTGCGGCTGGACGAGGCGCGCGCGCTGGCCGGCCTGCCCAAGCTGCTACCGGAAGAACACCGCCGCCGCCAGGCCTGGCAGCTGGCGCACGAGCTGCTGGCGCTGAGCGGCAATATCGCGCCGGAACAGCAGCAGCGGCTGGACCAAGTGGCCCACGCGCTGCAACTGGACACCCGCGCGCCGGCGGCCCCGGCCATCCTGCCGCCCGCCGAGCCGGCAATAGCGACAGCCGCAGCCGCTCCTGCCGCGGTCCCCGCCGCCCAGGCCAGCGCGCCGGCCAAGAAAGCGGCGACCCCGCGCAAACCGGCCGCCAAAGCCCCGGCCAAGACCACCGCCGGCAAGCCCAGCGCCGCCGCCAAACCCTCGCCGGCCGCCAAACCAGCCAGCGGCAAACCGGCGGCGGCCAAACCGGCCCCAAGCAAGCCCGCGGCGGCCAAAACCGCCAAAGCGGCCGCACCCAAAGCCAGCGTGGCCAAGGCCCCCGCAGCCAAAACCCCGGCCACGGGCAAACCCGCCGCCGGCAACGGCGCGACCAAGCCCAAAACGCCTAGCAACTAAGCATCAAGCAGCGCAAAAACGCCCGGACAGCCAAACCGCCGTCCGGGCGTTTTTGTGTCGATATCGCACTGCAACATTTTTGCCTCGCCCCATGTATACAGTCGTTGACTGAACAATACAGCAAACGCTAATATCCTTGCCTGCTGCGGGAGAGAGGGGCATGCGCCCCCGCCGAAGACGCAAACTCCCATAATCGCTCAGGCAACAGTACCGCAGCCCATGGATACCAGCCGATTGGAGAGAGGCCCTAAGCGCTCGTTCATCATCTGCTACGCTTCAGCAACAGCGCGTCAGATTATGCGACCGGCCCTTAGCCGCCCACCGAAGGGGCAAGTGACATCCGGCAAGGCCCGCACACCGGCCGCGCCCGTCATCTAACTCTCAGGTAAAAGGACAAGGGGAGAGGCAATGCCGGCAGCGTCGCGCCCATGCGCGGCCCGTCGGCCATGCTCAAGGAATGCCCATGTTCGAAACTCTCGCCCAGGCTGCGCGCCACCTGGCATGGCCCGCCCATTGCCAACCCATTTTCCCACCCGGCTTCGCCGCTCATCTCGGCGCCAGCCTGTTTGACCACTGCAACTACATGCTTACCCTGATCTATCTGATCGCCATCACCGCGGAAGCGATGACCGGCGCGCTCGCGGCCGGCCGCCGCAATATGGACATCTTCGGCGTTACCGTCATCGCCTTCCTCACCGCCCTGGGCGGCGGCACCGTGCGCGACATCGTGCTGGGCCGCTACCCGATAGGCTGGACCCAGCACCCGGAATACGTCGGCCTCGTCATCGCCGGCGGCCTGGCCGCCGTGTTCGTGGCCCGCTACATGAAACGCCTCAGCCGCGTCTTCCTGGTGCTGGACGCGCTGGGCCTGATCGCCTTCACCATCATAGGCTGCGGCGTGGCCCAGTCCATGGACTACCACCCAGTGGTGGTGGTGATGGCCGGCATGATCACCGGCATCGCCGGCGGCATCCTGCGCGACGTGCTGTGCAACCGCGTGCCGGTGGTGTTCCGCCAGGAGCTGTACGCCAGCGTCTCCTTCGCCGTGGCCCTGCTCTACCTGGGCCTGATCAAACTGGGCGTGCCGCATGACCTCAACGTGCTGGCCAGCTTCGCCGTCGGCCTCACCATCCGCCTGGCCGCCATCTGGCGCGAATGGCGGCTGCCGGTGTTCATGTATCGGCACGATCTGCATTAAGCGCGGCTAAGAACCCGTTTACGATCTGCTGCGCGTCGGCAGGATGGATAGAAAAGGGCGTTGAAAACTGCTTCGAAATGCTCATGTACCACTTGTACATTCCGCTTTCTCAGCGGTTTTCGCCTTGTCTCGCCTTAGCTCGCGAGATCGTAAACACGTTCTAAGACCCGCTAACAACACCCCTGATCCTGCGTTGCGCCTCCTGGTCGTACTACGGGTACTGCCTGCGTCGGCGCGCCTTGGCTCAGGCACGCTGCGCGGTTTTGTGAGCGGCTCTAAACCGGCAGGCCCCGCCTGCCGGAACTTTCCGGCCCGGCGGCGGCCTACCCGAACCCGCCCCCGCCGAAAGCACCCCGCATGTTGAGCCTTGCCCCGCAAAACCATCGTTTGCAAAGCGCCACCGCCTGGGCGCACAGCCGCCCGGACGTGGACGCGCTGATCCTCTCCGGCTCCTTTGCCCGCGACGACGGCAGCGTCGACATCCATTCCGATCTGGATTTGGAAATCATCAGCCCGGACCCGGCTGCGCTGGCCGCGGACGACGGCTGGCTGCGCGACATCGGCCCCCTGCTCACCGTGCTGCGCCTGGGCGAAGGCCAGGCCTGGCCCACCCGCCTGTCCATCTACGCCGACGGCGTCAAAATCGACTTCACCCTGGCCGGCCCCGCCCGGCTGCAAGCCATGCGCGAGCTTGGGCTGGACCCGCTGTACCAGCGCGGCTACCGCGTGCTGCTGGACAAAACCGGCGTGACCCAAGGCCTGCCCGCGCCGCAAGGCCGCCCCGCCGCACCGGCGCTGCCCAACGCTGAGCGGTTCCGCGAGCGAGTGGAGGAATTCTGGTTCGAGGCCTTTCACATCCCCAAATACCTGGTGCGCGGCGAGCTGTTTGTCGTCAAACACCGCGACTGGACCATGAAGGAACTGCTGCTGGAAATGCTGGAATGGCACGCCTACAGCCGCCCCGGCGCGGCGGCGGACTGCTGGCATATCGGCGCCCGGCTGCAACACTGGGCCGAGCCGGAACACTGGCAGGCGCTGCATCAGGTGTTTGGCCGCTTCGACGCCGCCGACGCCGAACGCGCCTTCCACGCCACCCTGCGGCTATACAGCCAAGCGGCGCGCGAAGTGGCCGCCCGCGCCGGCTTCGACTACCCGGAGGCGGTGGAGGCCGGCATTCGTGATTTGATCCGCTCCTCGTCCTAAACCAACGGTGGCGCGGCGGCCCCACACGTCGCGCCAGGCGGGGATGGTCCTTGGGCTTGACCTTTGGACATGGTTAGATAGAATTCCCTATCTTTTAGGCGTTCGCTTCCGTTCGCCTATCTTCCCAGCCACGCGCCTCCTCTCAACGGAAGCACGCCAGCCAAGCCATACCTCAAACCGCCACGCCCCGTGGCCAGAGACTTTGTCAGGAACAAGATGCGTATCCACGCCCTTCTGCTGCCGCTAGCGCTTTACAGTGCGGCTACCAGCGCAGATTCACTCTCCCCCTCCCACCCGGCGTTTACCCAAATCAACAAGGCCATGACGGATAGTTTTCGCATGCAGCAACAACTGATGCGAATGCCACCCCCGCCCGAAATGTTCAAGAGAGAGAAGCAGGAAGCGCCGCCGCTTCAGGACGGGGCGGAGGCAGTTGATCGCCGGCAGGCTGAATCTGCGAGTACGCCGCAACCGCAGCCAGGCCCTGATCAGCAGGCCGATAGCGATTAAAACCAGAGCGGGCTTAGCCCTGTCCCACTTGGCCGCCTCGACGCCGGCACAGGGCTAAAGCTGCTACAAACGGGCTGTTACAGCGGAGTGATCTCGCTGACCTCATGCTGAAACACATAAGGATCGGACAACAGTCCAAACTGCTCATCATCCGGATAAATGACAGCGATATGATAGTTGTCGCCGGCAAACGCCTTGACCGCCGCCAGGTCCTCCCAGTAAGTGGCCAAAAAGAAATGCATCCACTCCCCCTGCACTTCCTGACGGACAAACGCGCCTAAATTGCCCTTGATGCTTCTGGAGTGCTGGATGCCGGTTTGCTCCAAATGCGCGGCAAACCCCGCCTCATGCCACCGCGGCACACAGCCATGCCATGTTCTGACAATCATGTTCACGCTCCGTCTGAAATAGAACGATCGATTCTAGTCCGCCATAGCCGGCAACCCCAGCCGGCGTGTTCCGCTCCACATGCCGGCTGAAGCACAACCACCGCGCCTTGACCCTGCCCGCATAGTCGGCAACAATCCCCGCGTGCCGCAAAACACGGCACCGAGATTGGCATCTCGCAGCACGTCAACAGCAGGCATGTACGTTCACGTACATGCTTGTGCTTTGCCATGACCTGACGGCAGGTGCATGGTGGGAGAGCGCTATGCGCTCGCCGTTGACGTGTCGGTAATGCCAATCCCATCACGCGCCTGCCAAATCCTCTCTCGGATAGGCAGCTTGTTAATCTTGTTTCACCGCAGGAGTAACGACATGCCGCAATCCCCCTTCCCGCGCCGACGGCGCTACCGCACCCCTGGCCTCGAAACCCAGGAAATCCTGCTCCCCTTCGTCAGCCGCCTGCCCGGACGCACCTACCCGCACTACTGGCAAATGCCGCCGGCACCGCCCACCCCCGCCGAAGCCCACGCCTACGGCCGGGAATGCGCCGCCCACCTGCTGCAATGGTTCAAGGACAACCCGGCCTACGTGGGCCAGGGCCTGATCAGCCGCATCGCTCGCGACATTGACTTCAGCCTTACCGAGCAGCGCGGCTACTGGCTAGGCTTCTTCAACCATCTGGAGCTGCTGATCTCGCTCAGCGCGCGACGGATGAATGTCTACGCCTACACCGACCATCAACACCAGATGATGGACGCGCAGGTGGAGCGCTCCTTGCTGGAGCGACGGGTGTTGAAGAAGAGTAAGTAAAGGGAGACCCCCGGCGAGAGCCGGGGGTTTGGTGTTATGGGGTGGTTTGTCGGCCGAAGTAGACTGTCGATCTTCTCCTGTAGAATGGCTGCTATCGCCTCTGAAGAGACATTCATCGTTTCAGTGATCCTGCGGCATGTTTTTTCCGAGGAAGCTACCGTTCAACGTAGAGGCTAACCGAGAACTCATCGGCCAAAGCAGACATAAACGTTAGGACCATCCTGAGTGGGTGACCCAAAGTGGCACTCACCTGCCATTGCCCCCTGCAAAGCTACATGGTTTACGTACTCAATAGGGGGCAAATGGATCGGAAGGTGGTGTATCACGCCAGAGAGCGAAGTTATCTAAGGCAGGCACCTCTTCGACGTTCAATATTGCATTGCTTATGCCGATGTAACAGGCTTGGCGATCTGAAGCTACGTTCGGAAACGTCGACTCAAATACTGACGAAAAATCCCACGTTCCTCTTTCGAACCCCATGCTGAGTAAGCTTTTGAGGCGCCCTACACCATCACCTGGCTCATGCGCGGTCAGTTCCGAGTGCAAGCAACCATAAAGCAGTGCTTCGGCCAGAGCTTGAGTTGGGGAAGTAGGGAATGAGCTTGAGAGTTCGATAACACGACGAACCAACGATGGTACTTTCTTAACTGCATCAGCATCGCTTTTGGCTAAAAACAACGCGCACAAATTGCTGGTAGCAATCACGTCGTTCGGGTCGAGCTCCAGCGCCTTCAGGTACATTTCCTCGGCCTTGTCGTGATCCTTGCGCTTATTGGCCAGGAAGTTCGCGTAATTGCCGGTAGCGATCGCGTCGTTCGGGTCGAGCTCCAGCGCCTTCAGGTACATCACCTCGGCCTTGTCGTAATCCTTACGCTGATCGGTAAGGAAATTCGCGTAATTGCCGGTAGCGATCGCGTCGTTCGGGTCGAGCTCCAGCGCCTTCAGGTACATCGCCTCGGCCTTGTCGTAATCCTTACGCTGATCGGCCAGGAACGCCGCGTAATTGTCGGTAAAGATCGCGTCGTTCGGGGCGAGCTCCAGTACCTTCAGGTACATCGCCTCGGCCTTGTCGTAATCCTTGCGCTGATTAGCCAGGAAGTTCGCGTAATTGCCGGTAGCGATCGCGTCGTTCGGGTTGAGTTCCAGCGCCTTCAGGTACATCGCCTCGGCCTTGTCGTAATCCTTGCGCTTATTGGCCAGGAAATTCGCGTAATCGCCAGTAGCCATCTCGTCGTTCGGGTCGAGCTCCAGCGCCTTCAAGTACATCTCCTCGGCCTTGTCGTAATCCTTACGCTGATCGGTAAGGAAATTCGCGTAATTGCCGGTAGTCCTGTTCGGGTTGAGTTCCAGCGCCTTCAGGTACATCGCCTCGGCCTTGTCGTAGTCCTTGCGCTGATTGGCCAGTAAATTCGCGTAATTGCCGGTAGCAATCGCGTCGTTCGGGTCGAGCTCCAGCGCCTTCAGGTACAGCGCCTCGGCCTTGTCGTAATCCTTGTGCTGATTAGCCAGGAAGTTCGCGTAATTGCCGGTAGCGATCGCGGCGTTCGGGTCGAGCTCCAGCGCCTTCAGGTACATCGCCTCGGCCTTGTCGTAATCCTTGCGCTGATCGGTAAGGAAATTCGCGTAATTGCCGGTAGCGATCGCGTCGTTCGGGTCGAGCTCCAGCACCTTCAGGTACAGCGCCTCGGCCTTGTCGTAATCCTTGCGCTGATCGGCAAGGAACGTCGCGTAATTGCCGAGTAGCTCGGGACTATCGGGTAGGAACTCTAATGCTTGGCGATAAATGGTATCCCGTTTGTCTACATCATTTTCGGCTTGTGCTCGTAGCTCCCAACTCCACCACTTGCTATTATCGTGACTGGCTTCGGAAATCGACTGACGGGCTTTGTCTGTTGTCGGAGAGTGGCGTGATACGTCAGCTTTTGCTAACTGCTTAAGTAGATTTTCGGCTTGGGCTTGGTAGCGCTTTGCCCGTTCTCTTCCAAGGTTTTCAATGTTTTGGGCAATATTTTCGAGGTCGAACCCCTCGAAAAGCTTTTGAGCCAGTTGGACCAAAAATTCATCAAAACCAGCGATAGACACCAGAATCCCATTATGTTTGGCAATGATTTTCAAAATACTTTCTTTAGGTCGGTCTCCTTCGCGGTAACACCAGAACAGGCGACCGGGAATATGACCAGAAGGTAGCGCCTCAAGAAGCCCCATCAGGCTACCATCATTTCCACCGTAGCCGATTACCAGTGGGGTATAGTGTTGGAAGAGTCCCCTCAAGGCTTCTTCCCACCCTTTTTCGAGGACTTCTACACCGTTCTGATCATTTTTGGGATGAAGGTGTAAGTCTCGATGAATTTTTGCTACTAAAGGGCGAGGGAGCTGGGGACGAACAAAACCAGCTAGCGATTCATGGCCAACGATTAAGGGGTGCTGCAGCGCATGAATGGCTAGGGCATCAGCGACCAAATTGTCAAAATTGGTGGTAACGACAACTTTATGCCGGGTTCCGTCGAGGATTTTTGCTAGTACCGAGTAACCAAGACCAGGTTCGGCCTTTTCCATTGCGGCTTCCAGAGCGGCGTAGCCAGATTTCGGGTCCCCAGCAAAGCGAAGTTCGAATATTTTTGAGTAGTGCGTTGCGACATGAGCGAGTTGAAAGTTGTGGATGTTGAGCGCTTTTGCAGCCCAGGCTTCCAATGGCTCACTATTTTGATTCAAACACTTGCGGAGGTAGATTTCCTTAAGCCAAGTTTGAGCTAATGTGCTGCCCGCCGGTATCCCAGAGGTAACCGATGCACCTGCCCCAAGAATAAACGCAAGCGAGCGGTCTTGCATATCAGCATTCAGTTTCTGGATTTCGTCGAGCACACCTTCGGCTGACCATTCTTGTACTACGCTGTTCTTAGATGACATAGTTCTTGTGTTATGAGTTTTTTATGGGACCTGGCACCGAGTATCTAACTGTAGAATATTTAAAATATTCGAAGCCTATGCACGGCTCCACCAGAAGCGGATGACTGCTATTGGTCGACAGCCGTCATTTTAGCACCATGTCATTATTGACGACTAAGGCTGATTTCGAGACTTAGCGCAACTGCTACTAAGCCTCCCCACAACTTCGGTCCACCATACAAGCACCAGCAATAGTGGAACAGAGCAGATCATCATGTCGGCAACAATCAAAGGCAGTCCTAGCGGGAACATCCGGCAAACGCCTACATAGGAAGCAGGCCACTATAAACATAGGGGCAAGGCTAGTCGTTTCGCCACAGCCTCGCCCCGCCCTCCCATAACAACCCCTCACTCCCCCCGCTTAAGCTGCTCCAACATCTCCTGCCACAGCTCTCGGTACACCGGATTGCTGGCGCCTTCGCCATGTCCGGGGTTGTCGGCATTGGGGCGGCGTATCGGTTTGTTCAGCGCGAACTGGTGGTCCGCCGGGATGCGCATGGCGTTGTAGGAGAGTCGGATGGCCGAGGCGAAGTTTTCCTGCACATGATAGGTGCCGAACAATCTGTCCGGCGGCGTGGCGCCGGGGGAGGAGTACCAGGAGGCGATGCGGTTGTTGGCGCGCATGTCCCAGCCGCCGGAAAAGTCGATCACGCCTCGGACCGCCACGCGCTTGGCGATGTAGGCGGCCATGCCGCCGCCTTGGGATTGCCCGGACAGCACGACCTTGCTCCAGTCTATGGCTTGCTTGTCCAGATACTGTTCCCAACGGCCTTGGGGATCGGTCTTGGCCAGGTAGCGCAGCAGAGCGGCCAGCCGATGGACAATAGCGTCTTTGGGTTTGTCCTGGATCAGCGCGGTGGTGTTTTCGCCAAAGGCGCGCTTCTGGCGCAGTTGCTCCGCGCAGTCTGGGTTGGTCGCCAGCACCGGCCGGGTGCAGACTTGAGAAACCGCCGGCGTGTCGATGTAGGACAGGATTATGAAGCGGTAGCCCTGAGCCAGCGCGGTGTCGATAAAGGCCTGTTCTCCCACCACGGTGCGCGTGGTTTCGCCGCCGGTTCCGGGCAGGAAAACCAGCAACGGCGCCCGCCCGCCTCTCTCCGTTGAAAAAACGATGTGCGGCCCGCTGTTCGCCACGATCCGACCATCGGTGTCCGCGGGGAGAATGTCCTTGCGGACGGCGTCCGCCCATGCCGCCGTGGCGGTGCTAAGCAGCAATGCCGCCGCCGTCTTGCCGGCCCATTTGACCCAGTTTGTCATCGCATTCCTCGCATCTTGATAAGTGGATTGAATTGCCCCGACGGCCTGGGCTTGCATGAGCCCTTGGCTAATTTGCTCCGACTCTACTCGCGCTGCCCTGCGCGCAAAAGCGCGGCATGGCGGGTTTAGGTCAGGAGTTTGTTTACGATTGTTTCTACGGAAAAGTTTAAGGTCTCGCGAGCCAGCGCCAGACAAGGTGAGAACCGATGAGCATGCGGAATGCGCACGCGGGGAGACTGCCCTGGGACTGAATCAAGACCTCAGGCGCACATCCCAAGGCACGTCTCGCACGCTGAGTATCCGGCAGACGCCGGCGTCGGGATGGAGGGGGTTGAGCAAGTAGTTGTGGGCGTTGGGGGCCACCGCGCTGGGCACCTGCAGCGCGGCGGAGGCCTGGCGTTGCAGCCAGTGATGGCCCAGGCTCTGGGTGAGCGCGGGCTGCAGCGTCCAGTCCTCCGGCAGGCTGGCCTGGTCCAGCGTCTGAACCAGGCGGTCCGGCAGCTCCACTTGCAGCAAGGTGAAGGTGGCCGGCAGGATGGACACTTCCAGATGCACCAGCGCTTCCAGCATGGCGCTGGCCGGGTGGTCCGCCAGATAGACGATGGGCTGGCCGGCGGGGTGCCAGCGGCCGGGCCAGCGCAGCCCGCCCAGGCCGTTGAGGTCTGCGTAGCGGCTGATGCGCCAGACGATCACGCGGCGTAGCCTTCGTTGGCCTGGGCGATCAGTTGCTCCACCAGCCGCGCGCCGGGTTCGGTATGGGCCATGTCCAGCGGCGATTTGCCCTCAAAGCGATGCAGCGGCTTGCGCAGCCATTGGGCGGCGGCGTCCTTGTCGCCGAACAGCTCTTCCGCCAGCAGCAGCAGCTTGGCCACGCGCACGCCGCGTTCGGATTCCTCGGTGTTCAGCGTCTGGCCCTTCTTGATGCGATGGGACAGGGTGCGCGGCGGGATGACGAACTCCAGTTCGCCGCGGCTGAGGCCGGCGTCCACCAGGCGCTCCAGCATGCCGGTGTCCACGCCCAGTTCCACCACTTTGGCCACGTCGAAATCGTTGAGCATTTCCTGCCCCACCAACACGCTCAGTTCCTGCAACAGGCTGTGTTCTACCATGGGCGGGACCGGCGTCTCCGGCACGAATACTTGCAGCGCTTTCATGGTCCCTCCTTGTATTTGGCAATTTGCCCGTTAATTATCGGCATTTTGCTCAAACAAAACAAGGGCGTGGCTTGCCCGGCGGCGCCCAAGCCTTGCTCTAAATGCAACAACGCATGCAAACCGGATGCTTTGATTGCGCCGGCCTGATTTTTGACGTTTGAAAACGGCAATGCGGATTTTATGCCTTTTACATTGCTGTGGACATGAAAAAACCTCATATCGGCCCCATGCCCGGCCTTTGCCCCCCGCCTTGCCCCGCTTGGCCCGGCATACACCCTATGTTTCCGTTTTGCGATGCAAAAATAACCATTAGGACTATCGGTACGGCGTGAATTATGATTGCACCTATTCAATGAAGTCGCTCCGCTTCCCCTTCGTCACGAGGAGAGGCGCTGGCATTGAAACACTCCGTCGTTCCGGCCTGTGGGCCCATTCCTGATGTTCCAGAGTCCCGGCCAAGCTGGAGTCCATGCCAGCACGAAGCGCTGCGTCTTCACACATTGATGCAATCGCCAATTCATATGCGTTTGCTATGAAAAAAGATGAATATCAGCACCAATGGGGGGCATTATGTTAAGTCAATTCACGATTGGCCAGCGCATCGCCGCGCTGGCGGGCAGCTTGCTGTTTGCCGTGGCTTTGGTGGGCGGTTCCGGCTGGTGGTCCTTGAACCAGATGGATGGCGAGCTGACCTCGCTGTTTGACCAGAAAATCGCGTTCCGCTACCAGATGAACGCCATGCAGAGCAGCATGCTGCACATCCGCCAGGATGAGAAGAACATCTTCATCAGCATCGGCAACCCGGACAATTCGGACCAGAGCATCCAGACCAACAAGCAGTTGCTGGACAAGCACATCGCCGAGTTCAAGAACCAGGCCGGCGCCGCCAAGTCCATGGCCATGGCAGTGGATCACCAGAGAACCTTCGACAGCATGCTGACCGGCCTCTCCGGCTACGAGCAGGGCATGAACGGTCTGTACCAGAAGATCGCCAGCGGCGAGATCAGCCGGGCCAATGTCGGCGACGCCGGCATCGCGCCGTTCAAGCCCAAGCTGTACGAGGCGCGCGACGCGCTCAACAGCCTGAGCAAGCTGGCCGACGAGTCCGCGCAGGCCGCCGAGGACGCGCTGGCGGTCAGCATGAAGAACACCCGCAACATGATGCTGACCATCCTGGGCCTGGCTCTGGTGGTGGGCGTAGCCCTGGCCTTCGCCATCGTCCGCTCCATCACCCGCCCCTTGCAGGCCATGCAGCAGACCATGCGCCACGCGGCGGAGAAAAACGACCTGACGGTGACGGTGGATCAGACCGGCCGCGACGAGGTCAGCGAAACCGGCCGCGCGCTGGCGCAGCTGCTGGGCAATCTGCGCGCCTTCCTGCAGCAGACCCGCGAGGACGCCAAGCAGGTGAACGACACTGCCCATGCGCTGTCCGGCGTGTCCAAGCGCATTGCCGAGGCGTCCCAGGTGCAGACCGACGCGTCTTCGTCCACCGCCGCCGCGGTGGAGGAGATGACGGTGAGCATCAACCTGGTGGCCGAGCACGCGGTGGAAATGGCCGGCGAGGCCAAGAGCAGCATGAACGAGGCGGTGAGCGGCAGCGAGGTGGCCGGCCAGGCCGCGCAGCAGATGTCCGAGATCGCCAGCGTGATCAGCCGCTCCGAAACCATCATCATCGGCCTGAACCAGCGTTCCGATGAGATCGGCAACATCGTGGACGTGATTCACGACATCGCCGAGCAGACCAATCTGCTGGCCTTGAACGCGGCCATCGAGGCGGCGCGCGCCGGCGAAACCGGCCGCGGCTTCGCGGTGGTGGCGGACGAGGTGCGCAAGCTGGCCGAGCGCACCGCGCAGGCCACCGGCGAAATCTCCGAGAAGATCAAGGCGGTGCAAGGCGACACCACCACGGCGGTGGCCAGCATGCGCGAAGCCACCGAGCGGGTGGAGGCCGGCGTGGCGCTGAGCGGCACGCTGTCCGAGCGGCTGGCGCAGATCCGGGTGCTGTCCACCCGCCTGCTGGAGAAAACCAGCGAGATCGCCGAGGCGATGCGCGAGCAGAGCACGGCCAGCAACGACGCCGCCAAGAACGTGGAGCGCATCGCCAATATGGGCACGGAAAACGGCTTGTCGGTGGAGGAGTCCTCCGCGATGGCGCAGCAGTTGTCCGGCCTGGCGCATGGGCTGGATGCGGCGATCAACCGCTTCCGCGCCGATTAAAAACAAGAAGGCTCAAACCTTGAACGCCTTCTAAAACCCAGCCTCTCAAGCTTGAGGGCGCGTCCGGCTTGGTCCGGCCGCGCCCTCATGCCACAATCCGGGTTTTCGCCCGCCCTCTTCTCCACATGTCCGCCCTAGAACCGCTGTACGCGCCGTTCGCCGCCTCTCCCGCCGTGCTGCTGTGGCCGGCGCTGTTCCTGTTGCTGAGCCGCCAGTTGCGCCGCCGCGCGTGGTTCTGGCCCTATGTGGCGCTGTCGCTGCCGGGCACGGTGTTGCATGAACTCTGTCATTTTCTGGTGGGCTGGCTGCTGCGGGCGCGGCCCAGCCGCTTCAGCGTGTGGCCCAGCCGCCACGGCCGGCAACTGACGCTGGGCCAGGTGGGCTTCAGCCGGCTGACGTGGTGGAACGCGCTGCCCATAGGCATCGCGCCCCTGCTGTTGCTGCCGCTGGGCTGGGGCTTGCTGGCGCTGGCGGCGCGCTGGCCGTGGCTGAGCCCGGCTGCGGCCGGCCTGGGCTTTCTGGCGGCGCAGTGCTGGGACGGCTGCCTGCCCAGCAGCACGGACTTGAGCCACGCCGGCCGCTCCGCGCTGGCTTACGGCGCGCTGGCCTGCGGTTTGTTCGGCGCTTACGCGCTGCTGCATTACGGTTTCCGCGCGCTGGCCGGGCAATAAAAAACCGCCGGGAAACCGGCGGTTCTTAGTTGAGACAAACGCGGATTTAGGCCGGCGCCATTCCCACCCACCCCTGCGGGATCGACTCCAGCAGCTTACGGGTATAGCTCTGCCGCGGCTCGCGGTAGATCTGATCCGCATCCGCCTGCTCCACCACTTCGCCCTTATTCATCACCATCACCTGGTCGGAGATGTGTTTCACCACCGCCAGGTCGTGCGAGATGAACAGATAGGACAGGCCGTATTCGTCCTGCAGGTCTTGCAGCAGGTTCAGCACCTGCGCCTGCACCGACACGTCCAGCGCCGACACCGATTCGTCGCAGATCAGCACTTCCGGCTTCAAGGTCAGGCAGCGCGCAATCGCGATGCGCTGACGCTGGCCGCCGGAGAATTCGTGCGGGTATTTCTGCAGCGCCCCGGCCGGCATCCCCACCTTGTCCAGCAGTTCCTGCGCCAGCTTGCGCCGTTCGCCGCCGTCGCGGCCGATGCCGTGCAGCTGCATCGGTTCGCTCAGGATCTGCTCCACGGTGAAGCGCGGGTTCAGCGAGGCGTAGGGGTTCTGGAAGATGATCTGGATCCGCCGCTTGTAGGCATGGAAGGCCTTGGCGTCCATGCCCAGCAGGTCCTGGCCGTGGAACAGCGCCTGGCCGCCGCTGGCTTGGTGCAGCCGAACCAGGGTCAGCCCGACGGTGGTCTTGCCGGAGCCGGATTCGCCGACGATACCCAGGGTTTTACCCTTGGCCAGCTTGAAGGACACGTCCTTGACCGCGTGGAACTGGCGTTTGCCGAACAGGCCTTCGCGCACGTCGAAGGATTTGCAGAGTCCGCGCACGTCCAGGATGATTTCGTCGTCCGCCCGGTAGCCGCGCTCGCGCTGCGGCGGCTCCACATAGCCGCCCGGTTGCAGGAAGTCGTCGATCACCGCCAGCCGTTGCGGGCGCCGGTCCAGGTGCGGGCGGCAGGCCAGCAGCGCCTTGGTGTAGGCGTCCTGCGGCGCGTCGAAGATTTGCTGCACGCTGCCCTGTTCGCGGATTTCGCCGTGGCGCATGACGATGACTTCGTCGGCGAACTCGCCCACCACCCCCAGGTCGTGGGTGATGAACAGCACCGCCATATCGTGTTTCTTCTGCAGATCGGCGATCAGTTGCAGGATCTGCTTCTGGATGGTCACGTCCAGCGCGGTGGTGGGCTCGTCGGCAATCAGCAGCTTGGGTTCGCAGGCGATGGCCATCGCGATCATCACCCGCTGTTGCTGGCCGCCGGACAGCTGGTGCGGGTAGCTGTCCACCTTGCTTTCCGGTTCCGGCAGGCCCACTTCGCGCAACAGTTCGATCGCGCGCCGGCGCGCGGCGCGGCGGCCCAGCTTGGCGTGCAGCATCAGGGCTTCCATGATCTGCTCGCCGACGCTGAACACCGGGTTCAACGAGCTCATCGGCTCCTGGAAGATCATCGCGATGTCTTTGCCGCGCAGCGCGCGCATCTCGGCGCCGCCGGCTTTGAGCAGATCGCGTCCTTGCAGCAGGATCTGGCTGTCCGGGGAGATTTGGGCGTGCTGCGGCGACAGCAGGCGCATGATGGCCATCGAGGTCACCGATTTGCCGGAGCCGGATTCGCCCACCAGCGCCACCGTGCGCTTGGCCGGGATGTCGAAGCTGACGCCCTTGAGCGCCTGGAATTCGCCGCCGTTCTCCTGGCGGAACGCTACTTTGAGATTGCGCACCGACAGCAGGGTCTGGTTCTGAGTCATTGTGGTTCTCCCCCGCTCACTTCGCCGCCGCGCGCGGGTCCAGCGCGTCGCGCAGCGCATCGGTCAACATGCTGAAGGCAGTCACCAGGGTGGACATGAACACCACCACCATGGCCAGTTGCCACCAATAGCCCTGCAACAGCTCTTCCGGCACTTCCGCCAGCATGGAGCCCCAGCTCACCTGGCGCACGTCCACGCCGAAGCCTAGGAAGGACAGGATCACTTCGTACTTGATCAAGCCCACCATCAACAGCGAGAACTGCACCAGCAGCAGGTGAGAGACATTGGGCAGGATGTGGATGAACATGCGGCGGCTGTGGCTGGCGCCGATGGCGTCGGCGGCCTGCACGTATTCGCGCGAACGGTTCTTGATGAACTCGGCGCGCACCAGGCGGAAGGTGCCGGTCCAGCTGGTCAGCGACAGCACCAGGATGACGGTGGCGATGCCGCGCCCGGCCACGGCGGCGAAGGCGAGCAGCAGCAGCATGTCCGGCACCGAGGTGAACACGCTGTAGAACCACATCAGGAAATCGTCCACCTTGCGGCCAAAATAGCCGGCCATCGCGCCCAGCGAGGTGCCGATCAGGATGGACAGCAACGCGCCGAAGAAGCCCACCAGCAGCGAGGTGGCGGTGCCCTTGATCACTTTGTCCAGGATGTCGCGGCCGCGCTGATCCGCGCCGAAGGGCAGCGACGCCACTTTCTTCACCTCCGGCACCGCGTATTGGGCGGCGTGGGGGCGCGCGGCTTCCAGCCAGTCGTGGATGGGGTCTTCCGACGGTTTCAGCCGTTCGGTGGGCACGATGGCGCTGGACGGGCCGCCGGCGGCGGCCGGGGTGTCCTGCTGGCGGTATTGTTCCAGCAGCAGCGTGGGCGGCGCGTAGGAGGCGGCGATTTCGTCGTTCCAGCCGCGGCCGGCCAGATTGAGCCAGCCGGCGGCGGCCAGCAGCATGAAGGCGGCCACCACCCACAGGGAGACGAAGCCGATGCGGTCGCGCTTCAGGCGTTGCCAGCCCAAGGCCCACAGGCTGCGCGAGGGGGCGGCCGGCGGCGCGCCGGCAGTGTTTTGCAATGTTGTCATGTCTTGTGCTCCGCGCTCACTTGAGTTGCACGCGTGGATCGATCCACTTGTAGATGATGTCGGCCAGCAGGTTGAACACCATGGCGGCGGCGGCGATGGTCACGGTGATGGCCTTGATCACCGGGAAATCGCTCTTGTCCACCGCCATCAGCAGTTCATTGCCCATGCCGGGGATGCCGAAGAAGCGCTCCAGCAGCATCGAGCCCAGCACCAGGAAGGGCAAGGACATCATCACCGCGGTGACCACCGGGATCAGCGCGTTGCGCAGCACGTGCTTGAACAGCACGGTTTTTTCGGACAAGCCCTTGGCGCGCGCGGTGCGCACGTAGTCGTGGCCCAGTTCTTCCACCACGAAGCTGCGGTAGAAACGCACATTAGGCGCCAGCGACACCAGCATGCCCAGGATCAGCGGCAGCGGCACGTAGATCAGCAGGCTGCGCAGCAGGCTGTCGTCGTCCCAGCCCATCACCGGGAACCAGTCCAGTTTGAAGGCCAGCAGGTACTGGCCGACGATGATGTAGGCCAGCGAGCTGATGGACATGGCCACGGTGCAGATCAGCGTCACCAGGCGGTCGGTCAGGGTGCCGCGGTAGTAGGCCACGGCGATGGCGATGGGCAGCGCGGTCAGCAGTTCGAACACCAGCAAGGTGCCGGTCAGCGTCAGCGAGGGACCGATGCGCGAGGCCAGCGTGGCGGTGACGGATTGCTGGGTGGACCAGGAGGTGCCGAAGTCGAAGGTGGCCACTTGCTTGACGAAGAGCCAGAACTGCTCCGGCAAGGTCTTGTCCAGGCCCAGCTGGGCGCGGATATTGGCCATGATTTCCGGCGTCAGGCGTTTGCCGGCCAGGATGTAGGTGGGGTCTCCGCCCACCCAGTTGAACAGCACGAACACCAGCAGCATGACGCCGAACATCGTCGGCACCATCTGCCAGATTCGGCGAATGATGAAATTGAACATCTGGATCTCCAGAAGAGTCGGCGCGGCTGCGCCCCGGGTTATAAGACCGTTCCCTTAGCGGCGCTTACCTAGGTCGATGTCGACGTAGCGCCAGGACACGCCTATCGTGGCCAGCGGATGCGGTTTGTAACCCTTGAGATAGTCGTGGCTGACGACGTTTTCGAAGCGGGTCACGCCCAGCACATAGGGCTGGTAGGCGGCCACCACCCGGTTCATGCGGTCGAACAGCGCGTCGCGCTCCGGCCCGTTGGGCAGCACTTGCGACGCTTCATAAGCCTTGTCGAACTCCGGCCGGCTGAAGAACGGCAGGTTGCCGATGCCAATCTGCTTGGTCCACAGGCCGGTGACGAAATCGTCGCCGTCCGGAATGGCGGCGGAACCGCCCAAGGACCACATCTGCAGCTTGCCGGCGTAGGCGGCCTTGAGGTTTTCGTTCCACTTGGCCACTTTGAAGGTGACGCGCAGCTTCAGGCTGTCGAAGGCCTTCTGCCAGATCTGGTTGAACTGCTTGTCGAAGGCGCTGCCCTGGGTGGCCTGGGTGATCAGCAGCGGCTGGCCGTTGGGCTGCTGGCGGTAGCCGTCCGGGCCTATCTTGTAGCCGGCCTGGTCCAGCAAGGCGTTGGCCAGCGCCGGATCGAAGTCCGCCGCGCCGCGGAAGCGCGGATCGTTGCCCACCATGTTCAGGGGCACCAGGTTTTGCAGTTGGATGGCCTGGCCGCTGTACAGCAGTTTGATCACTTCCTGGCTGGGGTAGGCCATGGCGATGGCGCGGCGCAAGGCGATCTTTGGCTTGCCGTAGCCGCCCACCACCGGATCGCGCATATTGAAGAAAGCGTACGTCAGGTCCATGCCCAGATTGTGGTGCAGGCGGATGCCGCGCTGCGCCAGCGTCGGATTCAGGCTGGCCTGGAAGGGGTTGCCCGCGCTGCTGTGCACGGTGGACGGGATGGCGGACTTGGGCACGCCGGTGTAGTCGATCTGCTTGTTGAGGAAGGACAGCCAGCGCGGCTGCTCTTCTTCTATCACCTTGATGTCGATGCGGCCGATGACCGGCAGCGTCCTGCCGCGCAGTTGCTCGGCGATTTCGCGGTCCAGCGGCGGAGCGTCGGCGGCCGGCTCGTCGGAGAACACTTCCTTGCGGTAGCCGGGGTTGGCTTCCAGGATGATGCGGTTGCCCGGCTTCCACTCCTTCAGCAAGAACGGGCCGGTGCCCACCGGGTGGGCGTTGGTGTTGCTGTCGTAGGTTTCAATCACCTCGCGCGCCACCGCGCCGCTGAATTTGGCGGCCACGGTGTAGAGGAAGTTGTAATTGGGCTTTTTCAGCGTCAGCTGCAGGGTGTAGCGGTCCAGCGCCTTGATGCCTTCGATAGGCTTGTCGTAGTCGAAGCGCCCTTTCTTGCTGGCGGCGCTGCCCGCCTCCGCCAGCCCCAGCACGTAGTCGGTATAGGAGGTGGCGTTGGGCGAGCTGACCTTGGGGTCGGCGAAGCGCTTGATGCTGTAGGCGTAGTCCGCCGCAGTCAGCTCGCGCTTCTTGCCCTTGAAGGCCGGATCGTCGGCGAAATAGATGCCGGGCCGGACTTTGAAGGTGAACACCTTGCCGTCCGCCGAAATCTCCGGCAAGGCCTGGGCGGTGCCCGGCTTGAGCTTGACCGGCCGCGCCAGGTAGTCGTACCTGAGCAGGTTGTCGAAAATGTTCTCGATCACGCCCAGCGAATAGATGTCGCTCATCTTGGCCGGGTCGAAGCCGGTCTCGGGCGCCAGAAAGGCCACCCTCAACGTCTTGGTCATATCGGCCGCCTGCGCGGACGCGAACAGGCCCGCCCCGGCCAGCAGCAGGGGCAGCCATTTCAAGCGATTCATCTCGCTTACTCCTTTGTGTCACGGAGCCGGGAAACCCGGCGTCTCTATATTTGTTATGCCTGCTCCGGCATGAGGAAATGCCATGAGCAAGTGCCGTGACTGTAAAGCGAATCCGCAGGCTAGATCAACAAGAAACTATCAAAATGGCATCAAAGAAAAAACATGTCTATGCATAGAAAAACTCATGCTATGCCAAGGACTTGGCGTCGCCTCAGGTCGCCGCGCGCAATGCCCAGTCAAAACAACGGGTTGGCAACAGCCGGCGCAGCCACCAATACAGTTTGGTGGGGAAAGTCACCCGGTAGCGCGCCGCCGGCTTGGCCGCGGTGATGGCGCGGTGCACCGCCTCTGCCACCGCGCTGGCCGGCAGGGTGAACGGCGCGGCGTGCCCCTCTTTCTTCAGCCGCTCCAGTTGTTGCTGGTAGGCCTCGCGGTGGTGGCTGGCGTCTATGTCCACGTTTTTCAGGAAACGCGCCAGCGCGTTGGGGCGGAAACGGCTTTCAATCGGCCCCGGCTCCACCAGGGAGACATGGATGTCGGTGCCGTGCAGCTCGTGGCGCAGCGTGTCGCACAGGCCTTCCATCGCGAACTTGCTGGCGTTGTAGGCGCCGCGCCAACGCATGGCGGCGAAGCCGAGGATGGAGCTGTTGAACACGATGCGGCCGTGGCCCTGAGCGCGCATCACCTTGAGCGCGGCGTTGGTCAGCTCCCAGGGGCCGAACAGATTGGTCTCGAACTGCTCGCGCATCGCCGCGCGGCTGATGTCCTCCACCGCGCCCGGCTGGCCGAAACCGGCGTTGTTGAACAAGGCGTCAAGGCGCCCGCCGGCCATCTCCAGCGCCTGGGCCAGGCCGTCGCGGATGGAATCGGCGTCGTCCACGTCCAGCCGGATGCAGGCCATGCCCTCGCTGCGCAAGCGCTCCACGTCGGCGGCGGCGCGGCAGCTGGCGATCACGCGCCAGCCGCGCTGGGCCAGGATGACGGCGGTGTGGTAACCGATGCCGCTGGAGCAGCCGGTGATCAGAATGGATGGTTGCGAATGCATGCTGGCCCCTGTCGTTTTCAATTGGCGACACCCTACCGCAAATGCGGGCGGCGGGGAATTGTCCGCTAGGCGCGTTCCCTTTCCGCGCGCTTAGCATTCCAACGACATCCGCGCTTGCCGAAAGCGCTCAATCGCCTCTGTCGCCGCACCGGGGAATTGGACTAGAATGACGGCCTTAAAGAGCCGCCTGCGCCCACGCGACACCAACGGAACCCGCACGGCCCGGCCACCACAAAGCACAATAAGGAAAACGCCATGGCTAAAGCCAGCAAAGCGCCGGCCAGTTTCGAAACCGCACTGGCCCAACTGGAAGACATCATCCAGGCGATGGAAAGCGGCGACATGCCGCTGGAAACGGCGCTAGGCTCCTACAAGCAGGGCATAGAATTGATCAAGTTCTGCCAGACCAAATTGGCCGACGCGGAACAGCAGCTGAAAATCCTGGAAAACAACGAACTCAAACCACTGGAATTGTCCAATGGCCAATAAACCGTTCATGGCCTGGATGACCGAGATCCAGCAGCAGGTGGAAGGCGCGCTGGAGCGCCTGCTGCCCTCCGCTCAGCACACGCCGCAGCAACTGCATGAAGCAATGCGCTACGTCTGCCTGGGCGGCGGCAAGCGGGTGCGTCCGCTGTTGGTGTTCGCCGCCGGCGAACTGGTGGGCGCTTCGGCCGACAACCTGGCCCGCATCGGCTCCGCGCTGGAAATGGTCCACGTTTATTCGCTGGTGCACGACGACATGCCCTGCATGGACGACGACGTGCTGCGCCGCGGCAAGCCCACCTGTCACGTGGCTTACGACGAAGCCACCGCGCTCCTGGTGGGCGACGCGCTGCAAACCCACGCTTTCGACATGCTGAGCGTGCCGCTGCCGGAGGTAGCCCCCGCGGCTCAGCTCGCCATGGTCCACACCCTGGCCCGCGCCGCCGGCCACGCCGGCATGGCCGGCGGTCAGGCCATAGACCTGGCCAGCGTGGGCAAGGCGCTGAATCAGCCGGAACTGGAATACATGCATTTGCTGAAGACCGGCGCGCTGATCCGCGCGTCGGTGCTGCTAGGCGCGATGGCCGGCCGGCCGTTGAGCGAGGAGGAAACCGCCCGTCTGGACGTGTTCGCCAAACGCATGGGCCTGGCCTTTCAGGTGGTGGACGACGTGCTGGACTGCGAAGCGGACACCGCCACGCTGGGCAAGACCGCCGGCAAGGACGCCGCCCACGACAAGCCCACCTACGTCAGCCTGATGGGGCTGGCCGAGGCCAAGCAGTTTGCCCGCGACTTGCGCGACGAGGCGTTTGCCGCGCTGGAAGGATTTGGCGATTCCGCCCAACGATTGAAGGAACTGGCCGACTACATCGTCGCGCGCTCGTTCTGAGAAGCAGAAAACTATGTATCCCTTGCTCGAGACCATTGAAAGCCCCGCCGACCTGCGCAAGCTGTCGCGCCAGCAGCTTGCGCCGCTGGCCACGGAACTGCGCGACTTCCTGGTGGAAAGCGTCAGCAAGACCGGCGGCCACTTCGCCTCCAACCTGGGCAGCATTGAGCTGACCATCGCGCTGCACTATGTGTTCAACACCCCGGACGACCGCCTGGTGTGGGACGTGGGCCATCAGACCTACCCGCACAAGATCCTGACCGGCCGCCGCGAGCGCATGGGCAGCATGCGTCAGAAAGGCGGCCTGGCCGGCTTTCCCAAGCGCGACGAATCCGAATACGACACCTTCGGCGTCGGCCACTCCTCCACCTCCATCGGCGCGGCGCTGGGCATGGCGGTGGCGGCCAAGACCCAGGGCATAGAGCGCAAATGCGTGGCCGTCATCGGCGACGGCTCGATGACCGCCGGCCAGGCATTTGAAGCCCTGAACAACGCCGGCGCGATGGACACCGACCTGCTGGTGGTGCTCAACGACAACGAGATGTCGATCTCGCCCAATGTCGGCGCGCTGAACAACTACCTGGCCAAGCTGATGTCCGGCCGCTTCTACGCGGCGATGCGCGAAGGCTCCAGCAAGGTGCTGGGCATCGCCCCGCCGCTGAAGGAGATCGCCAGCAAGGTTGAAGAGCACGTCAAGGGCTTCTTCACCCCGGGCACCCTGTTCGAGGAATTCGGCTTCAACTACATCGGCCCGATCGACGGCCACGACGTGGACGTGCTGGTGGATACCCTGAGCAATATCCGCAGTCTCAAGGGCCCGCAGTTCCTGCACATCGTCACCAAGAAAGGCCACGGCTACAAGCTGGCGGAGAGCGACCCGGTCAAATACCACGGCGTCACCAAGTTCGACCCCAGCAACGGCCTGGCCAGCGGCAAGGGCGGCGGCAAGCCGCAATACACCCAGGTGTTCGGCGACTGGATCTGCGACATGGCCAAGCGCGACCCGCGCCTGGTGGGCATCACCCCGGCGATGCGCGAAGGCTCCGGCCTGGTGCGCTTCGAACAGGAACACGCGGACCGCTATTACGACGTGGCCATCGCCGAACAGCACGCGGTCACCTTCGCCGGCGGCCTGGCCTGCGACGGCGTCAAGCCGGTGGTGGCGATCTACTCCACCTTCCTGCAACGCGCTTACGATCAGCTGATCCACGACGTGGCGCTGCAAAACCTGCCGGTCTTGTTCGCCATCGACCGCGCCGGCCTGGTGGGCGCGGACGGCCCCACCCACGCGGGCGCCTTCGACCTGTCCTTCCTGCGCTGCATTCCCAATCTGACGGTGATGGCGCCGTCGGACGAGAACGAATGCCGCCAGATGCTCTACACCGGCTTCCAGATGAACAGCCCGGCCGCGGTGCGCTATCCGCGCGGTACCGGCCCCGGCGCCGAGATTCAGGCGGAGATGACGGCGCTGCCGCTGGGCAAGGGCCGGTTGCGCCGCCAGGGCGAAAAAGTGGCCATCCTCGCCTTCGGCAGCATGGTGACGCCGGCGCTGGCCGCCGCCGAGACGCTGAACGCCACCGTGGCCGACATGCGCTTCGTCAAGCCGCTGGACGCGGAACTGGTGTGCCGGCTGGCGGAGAGCCACGATCTGATCATCACCGTAGAAGAAAACGTGGTGATGGGCGGCGCCGGCTCGGCCTGTTTGGAGGCGATGCAGGCGATGGGCATCCTCAAACCGGTATTGCAACTGGGCCTGCCGGACGATTACGTGGAGCACGGCGACCCGGCCGGCATGCTGGCCGATTGCGGCCTGGACGCCGCCGGCATCGAGCGCAGCGTGCGCCAGCGGCTGGCGATGCTGTAAGCCTTACGCTTGTTCCAAGTCCAACGCCCGGCCCCGCCGGGCGTTTTGTTTTGACGGCGCGCCCGCGCCACAAACCGCGTTCAGCTTTTGTCAGCCGCGCCAATTTTCCATTGACATAGAATCCATTAGGTGCGCAACAGCGCCGCGCCATTCAACCGCCATGGAGTCATTCAATGTCAAATAATTGGGATTATATTGCCGAGTTTAAGAATGATATTGACGAACTGCTGGAGAAGATCAGGCAGCGCGCCGATGAATTGTCGCGGGCCAATCATCACATCATCGCCGCCGTAGCCGACGAGAAAGAAAATCCGGCCAAGGGCGTGGTGTTTTATGCGCCGGCCATCCAAGGCAATATCCAGAAGAACAATGCCGGCTGGAAGAAAATATATATAGAGGCCAAGCCCAAAGGCAACGATCAGGCCGCCTACAATGCGGAACTATTCGACAAGATTCGCCGCCAGTTGAACGACTTGACGCCGGCCCAGGCGTTCGGCGCCAAGCTCTTGCTGTCGGACAGCCAGGGCGGCAAGGCCACCATCACCCTGTTCTATCCCACCACCTACATCAAACCGCCCGTGCCGCAGACCCACTGGCTATACACCAGCTGCTTCGAGCCCTATATCGAAAACGTGGCCGACAAGCTGAGCTTCGCCCTGAATCACATCGACTCCAGCTTTTCCCTGCTGGCCTACTCCGACGAGGACGGCTCCGACGCCAAAGGCGTCATTTATCACAAACTGGGACTGGCCAACCCCGAGCTGGCCCATGTCGGTCATGCTTGGGCGCTGAAGAGCTACTCCACCAAGGCCGACGGCAAGTCCCAAGCCGACTACCAGGCCGAGCTGTTCGACAAGATCAAGACCGACCTGAACTCCCTGCCGGAACAGCATCTGCTGTTGGCCCAGCTGTTCTTGACCGACCGCACCAAAGGCAGAGCCCATATCGCCCTGCTCTACCCACAAGAGATCCGTCCCATCTAAGCCGCACGCCAAGCTCGCAAAAAAACGGAAGCCCCTGGGCTTCCGTTTTTTGTGCCGCCAGATCCCGGCTCAGGCCTCCAGCAGATCCAGAATGCGCCGCGCAGTTTCCTCCGGACGCTCCAGCGGAAACAGATGGCTACCCTGCTGCATTTGCACCTGGATATTGAAGTGCTTGCGCATGAAGCGCAGGTCCGCTGGTTTCAACACATCCGAACCGGTGCCGGCGATAAAGGTGGCCGGCACTTTCAATTGTCCGCGATAACGCGGAAAATCATGCGGCAGCGCGCAGTAGATCTCATGCTCGATCCGCGGCCGGAATTTGAGCTTGCGCCCGCCCTGGCCGTCGTCCACGGTGCCGTGCTCGGCGTAGTCGGCCAGGCAGTCCGGGTCGAAGCGGGCAAACATCGGCTTGCGGGCGAAGTAGTCGTGGACCATGGCCACCGACGCCCAGTTGTCGCGCCGCTTCAGGGTATTGCCGCCCGGGGTGACACGGTCGATGAAGCCCAGCTTCTTGGCCAGCCAGATGCCGCGCGAGCGGAACGGCCCCATCAGCGGCGAATCCAGGATCACGATGCGCTTGAACAGCTCCGGCCGGCGCAAGGCGGCGTAGAACATCAGGAAACCGCCCAGCGAATGGCCGACGCCGACGATGGGGCCCTGATAATGGCTTTCGATATGGGCGATGGTTTCCTCCACCAGGTGCGGCCAGCAGTCGGTGACCGGGTAAGCCGGGTCATGGCCGATGGCGTCGAGGAAGCCCACCTGGTGACGCTCGCCCAGCGCGGCCAGGAACTTGCGGTAAACCGAGGCCGGGAAACTGTTGGCATGAGCAAAGTGAATCGTTTCTCGCATGATGTATGGTGTTGCGCCCTAGTTTTTATATGAATATTCTATCTTACCGTTTGCCCGTTATTTGAATTTAATGCATATTGTTTTCGCATAGCAAGACGCGACGGCGACCAAACCCGTCGCCCTCCGCGCCCCGCCCGGCCGCCACGGAACCAATGCCAAGGCGCGCCGGTCATTCAAACGCTAAAGACCATAAACCATAGAGTCATCCCGTGCCAATCAACTTATCGCTACTCTCATCCCGGATCGTGGGCCTGCTCGCGGTCTCGCTGGCCTGCCTGGGCTTGAGCCTGCCCGCGCACGCCGTCAACCAGGACGATCTGCTGCCGGCCGAGCAAGCCTTCGCTGCCAAGGTGGAACGCGCCGGCGACCAGCTCAAGCTGACGCTGGACGTGGCCCCCGGCTACTACCTGTACCGCGACCGCACCCAGGTCAGCAGCCAGCCGGCCAATCTGGTGGGCGCGCCGCAGTTTCCGGCCGGCAAGGAAAAGAACGACCAGTACTTCGGCAAGCAGACCGTATTCATCGGCAAGAACGTGGTGACCGTGCCGCTGCAACCCAATGCGCCGGCCGAGTTCGAGCTGCAAGTGCGGCTGCAAGGCTGCGCCGACGCCGGCGTGTGCTACCCGCCCTACACCCACAAGCTCAAGGTGGGCGGCACGCCGGCCGCCGGCGGCAAGCTGGGAGAATGGCTGTCGGAGGCATCCCCGCAGGGAAAGTCCTCGGCCGGCAACAATGAGCTGGCAGCCCAGGGTTGGCTGACCACATTGGGCACCTTCTTGCTGGCGGGCATAGGCATGGCCTTCACCGCCTGCATGTATCCGCTGCTGCCCATCGTTTCCTCATTGATTGCCGGCCAGGGCGCCACCCTGACCCGCCGCCGCGGCTTCCTGCTGTCCTTCACCTATGTGCAGGGCCTGGCGCTGACTTACACCGTGGTCGGCGTCATCGCCGGCCTCACCGGCGCGCTGCTGACCGTGTGGCTGCAACAGCCGGCGGTGGTGCTGAGCGCCAGCGCGCTGATGGTGGTGTTCGCGCTGTCGATGTTCGATCTGTTCACCATCCAGCTGCCGTCGGCGCTGCAATCGCGGCTGGCCGACACCTCCAACCAGCTGTCCGGCGGCAAGTTCGCCACCGTGTTCGCCATGGGCGCGCTGTCGGCGCTGATCATCGGCCCCTGCGTCGCCCCGCCGCTGGCGCTGGCGCTGGGCTATATCGGCAGCACCGGCGACGCCGTGCTGGGCGGCGCGGCGCTGTACGCGATGGCGCTGGGCCTGGGCCTGCCGCTGATCCTGATCGGAACCTTCGGCGGCCACGTGCTGCCGCGCGCCGGCGGCTGGATGAAAACCGTCAAGGCCTGCTTCGGCGTGGTGATGCTGGGCCTGGCCATCTGGTTGGCCAGCCCCTTCCTGCCGGGCGCGCTGGTGATGCTGCTGTGGGCCCTGCTGCTGATAGGCAGCGCGGTGTCGCTGGGCGCGCTGGAAGCGCTGCCGGGCAAGGCCGGCGCGGCGCGGCGGCTGGGCAAGGCCGCCGGCGTGACGCTGCTGTTGATAGGCGCGGCGCAATTGGCCGGCCTGCTGGCCGGCGCGGACAACCCGCGCTATCCGCTGCGCTGGCTGGGCCAGGGCCAGGCGGAAGCCCGGGCCGAGGCCGTGTTCCAGCCAGCCGCCAGCAACGCCCAGCTGGACGCCTTGCTGGCCAAGGCCAAGGCCGAAGGCAAGCCGCTGCTGCTGGACTTCTACGCCGACTGGTGCGTGTCCTGCAAGGAGATGGAGGCGGAAACCTTCCCTGACCCGGCGGTCAGCCGCCAGATGCAGGGTTATCTGCTGGTCAAGGCCGACGTCACCGCCAACAACGCCGAGCACCAGGCGCTGCTCAAGCGCTTCGGCCTGTTCGGCCCGCCCGGCATCATCCTGTTCGACAAACTGGGACAGGAGGCGGACCGCGTGATCGGCTTCACCCCGGCGGAAGCCTTCGCCAAAACGCTGGCGGCGGCGAATCCGCAATAGCCGCAAGCGCCAATTGCATTCACGCCCATTGCATTGCAGAATCAGCGGGCCGATCGGAAGATCGGCCCGTTTTCATTTTCCGAGAGCCCCATGGCCATCAATAAAGCGTTCTCCAATGTCAGCATTCTGGCGGTGTTCCAGATCGCCATCATCGCCCTGCTGGTGGTCTCCTGCCTGCGCGTAATCCAACCCTTTCTCGGCGCCCTGACCTGGGCCTCCATCATCGCCATTTCCGCCTGGCCGCTGTACTGCCGGCTGCGGCTGAGGCTGGGCGACCGCCACAAGCTGGCCGCGCTGCTGATCGTGCTGGCCTTGGCCTTGGCGCTGGCCATCCCCATCGGCCTGATGGCGCTGACCCTGGCCGACACCCTGCCCCACCTGTCCGGCCTCACCCATGATCTGACCCAGCTGACGCTGCCCAATGCGCCGGCCTGGCTGGCCAATATCCCGGTGGTGGGCGAAAGCCTGCAAAAACTGTGGGGCAGCGTGCAAGCCGACCTGCCCGGCTTCTTCGAGAAAATCCGCCCGGCGGTGAACCAGGGCGCGTTGTGGCTGTTGTCCGGCGGCGCCAACCTCAGCCTGAGCCTGCTGGAAATCGTGCTGGCCATCATCGTGTCCGGCCTGCTGCTGATCAACGGCGACCGGCTGTGGGACACGGTGGAGCTGATCGTGATCAAGCTGGGCGGCGCGCCGGCCGGCGAGCTGCCGGACGTGATCGCCCGCACCATACGCAGCGTCACCACCGGCGTGGTGGGCACCGCGCTGGCGCAAACCATTCTGTGCGTGATCGGCCTCTTGATCGCAGGCGTGCCCGGCGCGCTGGTGCTGGGCTTCCTCTGCTTCATCGTCGCCGTCGCGCAGATGCCTACGCTGATCGTCTGGCTGCCGGCCGCCGCCTGGGTGTTTTACACCGGCCACACCGGCCTGGGCATTTTCCTGCTGGTCTGGGGCTTTTTGCTGATCAACACCATAGACAACATCCTGAAGCCCTTGCTGATCAGCCAGGGCGCGCAAATGCCGCTGTCGCTGATCTTCCTGGGCGTGATCGGCGGCCTGATCGCCTGGGGGGTGATAGGCCTGTTCATCGGCCCCACCCTGTTGGCGGTGGCGCTGACCATGCTGCGCCACTGGCTGCGCCCGGAGTGTCCGGAGCCCAAGGCCGGCGCGGCCGGGACAGGCTGCGAAGAACAGGCAGCGGAATAAAAACCAGACCTCAGGAGAGACCTTCCCATGACTTTCGCCACCCTGCTCGCCTTCGCCTTCATCATGTCAGTGGGCATTCTCACCCCGGGGCCGACGGTGTTGCTCGCGCTGAGCAACGGCTCCCGCTTCGGTCTGCGCTACGCGCTGTACGGCATGCTGGGCGCGGTGCTGGCCGACCTGTTGCTGGTGCTGCTGGTGGGCCTGGGTTTCGGCGCGCTGCTGGCGGCGTCCGAAACCCTGTTTCTGATCGTCAAATGGCTGGGGGTGGCGTTTCTCGCCTATGTCGGCCTGCAGATGTTGCGTTCCAAAGGCGGGCTGGTCTCGATGCACGACGCCGCGCGGCAGCCCTCGCGCTGGTCCGCCGTCGCCAAGAGCTTTTCCGTGGCCATGGGCAACCCCAAGTATTATTTCTTCATGTCCGCGCTGCTGCCGCAGTTCGTCGCGCCGGCCGAGGCCCAGCTGCCCCAGTACCTGGCGCTGGCGGCCGTGATCGTGGCGCTAGACGTGCTGGCGATGAGCGCTTACGCGCTGCTGGGGGCGAAATCGCTGCAGCTGTGGCGGGAAAACGGCGTCAAGTGGCTGAACCGCGTCAGCGGCGGCGCCTTGCTGGCCTTGGCGGGGTCGATCGCGCTGTACCGCAGGGGCTCTTGAGCGCCTAAGAGCCTGTTCAAAGTCTGCTGCGCTTCAGCGGGATGGATAGAAAGGGGCGTTGAAAACAAGCTCAAAATGCTCATGTACCACGAGTACATTCCGCTTTTTCGCTTGTTTTCGCCTTGTCTCGCCCTTGCTCGCGAGACTTTGAACAGGCTCCAAGGCAATAAGGCAAGGGCCCGTTCGGGCCCTTGTTGTTGACGCTCAAAACGCTGGACACTCCACTTCCCAGTCTTCCTCGCTCAAGTGCAGATGGCAGGCCAGCCGCCAAGGTCGCGCCTCGGTCCAGCATTCGCTGGCGGCCTGAGCGGCGTCGATGGCGCCGGCGCGCAGCAGCACATTGCGCTCCTTGCGGCTGGGCCGCTGCTCCGCCGCCGGCGTCGCCAGCCTCACCTTGCAGGTGCCGCAGGTGCCCTGGCCGCAACGCCAGTGCAAGGGCACGTCCGCCAGCCGCGCCAGGTCCAGCAGATTGTCGCCGGCCGCCGCCTGCTGTTCGCCGAGCAGCGCGCCGTTTTCATCGACGAAGCGGATGGTGGGCACGGCTCACTGCACCAGCGGCAGATAGGCCAGCAGGTCGCCGCGCGCCACGGTCTGGCCCGGCTCCAGCCGCACCAGGCCGTCGGCCCAGGCGCAGGACATCAGCACGCCGGAGCCTTGCTGCGGGTACAGTTCCAGCTGCCAGCGGCCGTCGACGCACACGCGCCGCACGCGGATGAATTCGCTGCGACGCGCATCCGGCCGAGTCCAGTCGAAGGCCGCCGGATACGGGCCTTCCGGCGCCAGCGCCGACACCGGCAGGCCGGCGCGCCGCTCCAGAAAGGCGCGCGCCAGCACCTGGAAGGTGACGAAGCCGGACACCGGGTTGCCCGGCAGGCCGATGAAGTCCGCCTGCCCCACCTTGCCGTAGGCCAGCGGCTTGCCCGGCTTGATCGCCAGCTTCCACAGGTCCAGCGAGCCCTCGGCCTCCACCGCGGCCTTGACGTGGTCTTCCTCGCCCACCGACACCCCGCCGCAGGTCATGATCACGTCGGCGGCGTCGGCGGCGTCGCGCAGCGCCTCGCGGGTGGCGCCCAGGGAGTCGCGGACGATGCCCAGATCGATCACCTCGCAGCCCAGGCGCATCAGCGCCGGCGCCAGCCAGTAGCGGTTGGAGTTGTAGATCTGGCCGGCGGCCAGCGGCCGGCCCGGCTCCACCAGTTCGTCGCCGGTGAAGAACACCGCCACCCGCAGCGGACGGCGCACCGTCAGCGTTTCCACGCCGATGGACGCGGCCAGGCCGATGTCGGCCGGGTTCAGCACCTTGCCGGCCGGCAGGATTTCCTGGCCAACGCGGATGTCTTCGCCGCGGCGGCGGATGTTCTGGCCGGCGCTGGCCGGCTGGCTGAAGCTGACCGTGCCGTCGGCCCCGGTTTCCGCCTGTTCCTGCATGATGACGGCGTCGGCGCCGGGTGGAATGGGCGCGCCGGTGAAGATGCGCGCCGCGCTGCCCGCGGCCAGCGCCTGCGGCACGCTGCCGGCCGGCACCCGCTGCGACACCGGCATCGCCGCGGACTGGTCGGCGGCGCGCAAGGCGTAGCCGTCCATCGCGCTGTTGTCGTGCGGCGGCACGTCCAAGGTGGCCAGCACGGGCTCGGCCAGCACGCGGCCGGCGGCGGCCAGCAGTTCGACTTGTTCGGTGGCGGCCAGCGGCTGGGCGCGTTGCAGCAGCCAGTCGCGGGCTTGTTCAAAGCTCAGCATGGGGCAGGTCCAATCGTGAAATCAGGAAGGCGGCGACGGCGTCGACGTCGTCGCGGTGAAACCAGGGGATGTCCAGCGTTTGCGGCAGATCGCCGACCACGGCCAGCACCTGCGGGTCGTCCGGGTGCAAGGCCGGCGCCGCCAAGGCGCTGTTGACCACTTCTATCTTGGGAATGGCTTCATGCTTGAAGCCTTCGGCCAGCGCCAGGTCGCAGGGGCCCAGCATGGCCAGATGGGCGGACAACGGCAGCTCGTTGCTGTCCGCCAGTTCCTCCACCAGCATGCGCCGGCGGGCCGAGGCCAGCAGCACTTGCGCCGCGCCGGCCTGACGATGGCGCCAGCTGTCCTTGCCCGGCGTGTCCCAGTCCACATCGTGGTGGGTGTGTTTGACCACGGCGACGCGCAGGCCGCGCGCCGTCAGCCGGGGAATCAGTTTTTCCAGCAAGGTGGTCTTGCCGCTGCCGGAATAGCCGGCGAAACCCAATACGCGCATGGCGCCGGCCCCCATAAAGATTCAGGCGGCCATGATAGCATGGCCGCCTGCGGGCTTGACTCCTACCAAAGAGCTAGCCGCCTAGAGCGTGTTTACGATCCTGCGAGCTAGAGCGAGACAAGGCGAAAACAGCGGAGAAAGCGGAGCGCACATACAGTACGTGAGCATTTCTAAGTTGTTTTCAACGCCCCTGTTTAATGGCCCCGCCGACACGCAGCAGATCGTAAACCGGCTCTTAGGCCGCGTGAGCGAGCTTGCCGGCCTGCTCCGGCGTCTCGAAGCGTTTCCAGTCGACGATCATCACCTGGGTCAGACCGCAGTCCACCGCCAGCTGCGCCTCGATTTCCTCCAGCACCTGATGGCAATGGATCACGCCGTTGATCACCACTTCGGCCCGGCGCATCACGCTGTCGTCCGGCGTGACAAACCATATGCAGTAATGGCCCATAATCGCTTCCCCCAGGTGGTTTCACAGTGAGCGCGGACGTTTTTTCGCCGCAGTCATCTACAAATATCGTCCCAGTTGCCGCCAAACTTCAAGTTTTCTGTCAAACGCCAGGGTATGCGCCGGGCTGGAAGACGGCAAGGCCAGAATGTCCAGCCCCAGTCCGTCCAGCTGTCCGGCCGCGCGCGCGGCGGTGGCGCCGTTGAAGGCGACTGCGCGCAGCCGCGGCAGGCTTTGCGCCAGTTCGCGCAGATCGTTGGCCTGCTGATCGCGGATGTCGGCGTCCAGGCTGCCGCGCCGCCGCGCGCTGGCGATCACGTCCCACAGCGCCACGCCGGCTTGTTGCAGCGCTTCCAGGCGCTCGGCGTAGGCCAGCTCGGCCAGCGGCCGGCCGGTGATCGCCTGCAGCAGCGGCCAGAATTGATTGCGGGGGTGGGCGTAGTACTGGCCGGCCTGCAAGGAGGCGTCGCCGGGCAAAGAGCCCAGCACCAGCACCCGGGCGTCCGGCCGCGCCACCGGCGGAAAGCAGGATTTGGCGGCCGCGCCGCTCAAAACAGCTGTCCCTGCTGACGCGCCAGCCAGGCCTTGACCGGGCCGAAGCTCTTGCGGTGGGCCGGCAAGGCGCCGTGCAGCTCCAGCGCGGCCAGGTGTTCGGCGGTGGGATAGCCCTTGTGGCGGGCGAAGCCGTATTGCGGATGCAGGGCGTCCAGCGCCACCAGCTCGGCGTCGCGCGCGGTCTTGGCCAGGATGGAGGCGGCGGAAATGGCCGCCACCTTGGCGTCGCCCTTGACGATGGCTTCGCCCGGCACCGGCAGCCCCTTGGGCACGCGGTTGCCGTCGATCAGCGCGCGCGTCGCCTGCGGCTGCAGGCCTTGCACCGCGCGCGTCATCGCCAGCATGGTGGCGTGCAGGATATTGAGCTTGTCGATTTCCTCGACGCTGGCGCTGGCGATGCACCAGGCCAGCGCGTCGCGCTTGATCAGCAGCGCCAGCTCGTCGCGGCGGGCCTCGCTCAGCACCTTGGAATCGGCCAGGCCGGCGATGGGCCGCGCCGGGTCCAGAATCACCGCGGCGGCGAACACCGCGCCGGCCAGCGGACCGCGGCCGGCTTCGTCGACGCCGGCGATCCGCTCCGGATCAAGCCCGCTCATTGCCGCCCCGCCACTTGCAGCACCGCGTCCGCCGCCAGCGCGGCGGTGTCCTGGCGCAAGGACTGATGCAGCTCGGTGAAGGTTTGCACCATCTCCCGCCGCGCGTCCTGATCCTCGTACAGCCTTTGCATCTCCGCCGCCAGCTTGGCCGGCGTGGCCTGCTTCTGCAGCAGCTCCGGCACCACGAAACGGCCGCACAGGATGTTGGGCAGGCCGACGTAAGGCAGCCGGATCTTGCGCTTGACCAGGCGGTAGCTCAAGGCGGACAGCTTGTAGCTGATCACCATGGGCTTCTTGGTCAGCGCCACCTCCAGCGTGGCGGTGCCGCTGGTGACCAGCACCGCGTCGCTGGCGATCATCGCCATCTGCGCGTGGCCGAACAGCTTGCGCAAAGGCAGATCCCAGCCCTTGTGGCGGCTCAGCATGCGGTCGAACAGCTCCATGGTGGGACGGGTGGCCAGCGGCACCAGGAACTGGGCGTCGGGATAGGTTTTCAGCAGCAGCTTGGCGGCTTCGATGTACAGCGGCGCCATGTGCTCCAGCTCGCCCACGCGGCTGCCCGGCATCAGGGTGAATATCGGCGCGCGCTGCGGCAGCCCCAGTTGTTCGCGCATCGCCTCCTGGTCCGGCCGCAGCGGGATCTCGCTGGCCAGCGGGTGGCCAACATAGGTGACCGGCACCCCGGCCTGACGATACAAGGCCGGCTCCATCGGAAACAGGCACAGCATGTGGCTGACGCTGCGGCCTATCTTCTGCACCCGCTCCGGCCGCCAGGCCCAGACCGAGGGGCTGACGTAGTGCACGGTGGGAATGCCGGCGCGCTTGAGCGCGGCCTCCAGGTCCAGGTTGAAGTCCGGCGCGTCGATGCCGATGAAAACGTCCGGCTTTTCCGCGATCAGGCGGTCGCGCAGGGTGCGACGGATGCGCAGCAGCTCCGGCAGACGCTTGAGCACCTCGGCGTAGCCCATCACCGCCAGCCGGCTTTGCGGCGCGTGGCTGACGAAGCCCCTGGCCTCCATCCGCGGGCCGCCGATGCCGGCGAACTCGATGTCGGGATGGCGCGCCAGCAGCGCGTCCATCAGGTGGGCGGCAAGAAGGTCGCCAGAGGCTTCCCCAGCCACCATGGCGACCTTCAGTGCCCGCTTGCTTTTAAACAAAGTGTCGGGCATGGATCTCAGCGAATGATGCCTCTGGCGGACTGGCCAAAGAAGCGGGTGAACGGAGCCAGTTCATCGTGGCCGGCGGCGGCCTCCTCCAGAATGGCGGCCTTGGCGTCTTCAAACGACAGGCCCTGGCGGTACAGCGTCTTGTAGGCGCCCCGCACCCGGCGGATCTGCTCGGCGCTGAAGCCGCGGCGCTTCATGCCTTCGGCGTTGATGCCGGAGGGCACCGCGCGGTTGCCGTGCGCCATCACGAACGGCGGCACGTCCTGGGCCACGGCGCTGGCGAAGGCGGTCATCGCATGCTCGCCGATGATGGCGAACTGGTGCACGCTGGTGAAGCCGCCCAGAATCACCCAGTCGCCCAGCTGCACATGACCGGCCAGGGTGGCGTTGTTGGCCAGGATCACGTTATTGCCCACCTGGCAGTCGTGCGCGACGTGCACATAGGCCATCACCCAGTTGTCGTTGCCGACTCGGGTCACGCCCACGTCCTGGGCGGTGCCGGTGTTGAAGGTGCAGAATTCGCGAATGGTGTTGTTGTCGCCGATTTCCAGTCGGGTCGGCTCGCCGGCGTACTTCTTGTCCTGCGGCTGGGCGCCCAGCGAGCAGAACTGGAAGATGCGGTTGTTCTTGCCGATGGAGGTATGGCCTTCGATCACCACGTGCGGGCCAACCCAGCTGCCGCTGCCGATGCTGACGTTGGGGCCGATGATGGAGTATGGACCGATCTCGACGTCGTCGGCGATCTGGGCCTTGGGGTCGACGATGGCGGTTGGATGGATGGCCATGATCACACCTCGCGCTTGGCGCACATGATTTCGGCTTCGCAAGCCAGTTGGCCGTCCACCAGCGCGCGGGCGGAATACTTGCCGATGCCGCGCTTGCTGGTGATCAGTTCCACTTCGAAGGTCAGCTGGTCGCCCGGCACCACCTGGCGCTTGAAGCGGGCGTTGTCGATGCCGACGAAGAAATACAGCTCGTTCTCGGCGCGCTCGCCCTGGCTGCGGATGGCCAGGATGCCGGCGGCCTGAGCCATCGCCTCGATGATCAGCACGCCCGGCATCACCGGGTATTGCTCGAAGTGGCCGACGAAGAACGGTTCGTTGATGGTGACGTTCTTCAGCGCCTTGATGCGCTTGTTTTCCTCGAATTCGGTGACACGGTCCACCAGCAGGAAAGGATAGCGATGCGGCAGATAGCGCATGATCTCGCGGACATCGATGGTGACGGCGTGTTCAGACATTGGGGGATTCCTCCTGATTCTTCATTTCTTTGAGCTCGCGCTCGAGCTGCTTGAGCCGCTTGGCCATATCGTCCAGATGACGGACGTGCACGGCGTTGGCCAGCCACTCTTTCATCGGTTGCAAGGGGTAAGACGAGGCGTAGGTGCCCGGCGTCTTGATCGACTTCGACACCAGGGTGCCGCCGCCGATATGGGTTTTGTCCGCTATTTCAATGTGGCCGACGAACATCGCCGCGCCGCCCACCGTGCAATAGGCGCCGATCTTGGCGCTGCCGGCGATGCCGACGCAGCCGGCGATGGCGGAATGCTCGCCGATCTGCACGTTGTGGGCGATCTGCACCAGATTGTCCACTTTGGCGCCCTTCCGGATCACGGTGTCCGCCATCGCGCCGCGGTCCACCGTGGTGTTGGCGCCGATTTCCACATCGTCCTCGATGATGACGCGGCCGGTTTGCGGAATTTTGAACCAGTGGTCCTTATCCCAGGCCAGGCCGAAGCCGTCGGCGCCGATCACGCTGCCGGAGTGCACGCCGACGCGGTTACCCAACACGCAGCCGTGGTAAAGGGTCACATTGGGATACAGCACCACGTCGTCGCCCAACACGCAGTCGTCGCCCACCACCACGCCCGGCAGCAGCCGGCAGCGCTCGCCGATGACCGCGTTGCGGCCGATGCTGACGTGCTCGCGCACTTCGGCGCTGGCCGCCACCCGCGCGCCCTCGCCCAGCACCGCGCTGGGGTGCACGCCGCCCTGCGCCTGCGGCTGCGGATGGAACAGCGCCGCCAGGCGGGCGAAATAGAGATAGGGATCGGCGGCGACAATCCAGGAGCGCTGGCCCCAGGCTTCGCCGCCTGCCAGTTCTTCCGCCATCTTGGGCGAAACGATTACCGCGCTGGCCTCGCTGTCGTCCAGCTGCTTGCGGTACTTGGGATTGGCCAGAAAGGCGATGTCGCCGACCGCGGCCGCTTCCAGCGGCGCCAGGCGGTCAACCGTCAGGTCCGGGCCGGCCAGTTCGCCGCCCAGCCTGCCGATAATGAATGAGAGGGTATAAGCCATCAAAAACGAAAGCCGACCTGGGGTCGGCTTGCTCCCGTAATGTGAGTTGGCGCGTCGCTAGCAGCGCGCGCATCCAGGGCGGCCGCCCAAAAGCTGTTTGCGATCCGCCGCGCGCCGCGGAGCATGGCGCGGCGGGCGCGCGTTCGAAACGCCCGTGCTCCGCATGGGCATTCCGCTTTCTCCGCCGCCGCGCCTGGCCTCGCTCCGGCCCGCGGGAGCGCAAACACGCTCCCAGCCGCCCCGCCCTGCCGTCAGCGGTCCAGTTCCTTCAGAACCTTGGGCGTCAGGTCGTACTTGGGGTTCACATACACCACGTCTTGCAGGATCAGGTCGTACTGCTCGCGCTCCGCCAGCTGCTTGAGCGCGCGGTTGGCCCGCTCCTGCACCGAGGCGAACTCCTCGTTGCGGCGCTGATTGAAGTCCTCGGACAGCTCGCGGCCCTTGGCCCGGTAATCCCGGTCCAGCGCCGCGTACTCGCGCTCGTAGCGCTTGCGGTCGTCAGAGTTCAGGCTGCTCTTGGCCAGCTGGGACTCCAGCTCCTTGGCGCGCGCTTCCATCTTCTTCAGCTCGTTGCGCCGCTCGGAGAACTCCTTGTCCAGGCGCTTCTGGATGGCGATCGCCGGCGCCGCCTCGCGGTAGATGCGCTCAGTGTTGACATAGCCCATTTTCAGCTCGGCCGCCTGGGCCGAGATGGCGGCTGCCGACAAAATAGCGGCCGCCCACAGCAATGCTTTCATATAACAACCCCGTCAATTTTAGAACACGGTACCCAGCTGGAATTGGAAGCGCTGGACTTTGTCGTTGTCCTTCTTCTTCAGCGGATTGGCGATACTGAATTTCATCGGACCGATCGGAGACAGCCAGGTCAGCGCCACGCCCGCGGAATAACGCACGCCGTCGCCGGCGGAGCTGCCCGGCACCGACGGATCCCACAGGGAACCGGCGTCGAAGAACAGGCTGGTGCGCACCGACTTATTGTCCTTCATTCCCGGGAAAGGGAACAGCACTTCGGCGTTGGCCACCGCCTTGCGGGTGCCGCCCAGGTAGTCGCCGTTGGTGTCGCGCGGGCCGATACTGCTGGTGTCGTAACCGCGCACCGAGCCCAGGCCACCCAGGTAGAAGTTCTGGAAGAACGGCAGGCGCGAGGTCTTGCCGTAACCGTCGGCGTAGCCCAGCTCGCCGTTCAGCATCAGCGTGAAGGTCTTGGTCAGCGGGAAGAACCAGGTCTGCTGGTGGGTCAGGCGGTAGTACTGCAGATCGCCGCCCGGCAGGCCGGCGTCCGCGCCCACCTTGATCACCGCGCCGCGAGTCGGCCACAGCGCGCTGTCGCGGGTGTCACGGCCCCAGCTGATGGTGCCCAGCAGCGTGTTGTTGTTGCTGCCGTACTGGTTGACGAAGTCCTTGTAGCGCTGCGGACTGTTGTCGTAGGTGCTGATCTTGGTGTTTTCCGCGCCGATGCTGAAGTTGATGCGGTCGTACTCGGTCACCGGCACGCCGAAACGCACCGCGCCGCCTATGGTGCTGGTCTTGTACGCGGAAATATTGGTCGCGTCCGGGTTGTAGACGCGGTTGTACAAGTCATAGCCCAGGCTGACGCCGTCCGGCGTGAAGTAGGGGTCGGTGAAGGACAGCGACAGGTTCTTGTTGACCTTGCCGGTGGACAGACCCAGCGACATGTACTTGCCGGAACCGAAGATATTGCTCTGCGACAGGTTGGCGGACAGCTGCACGCCCTCGCCCTGCACGAAGCCGATGCCGGCGGACACGCTGCCGGTGGAGCGCTCCTTCAGGCTGATGTTCATGTCCACCTGGTCGGCGGCGTCCGGCACCGCCGGGGTTTCGATGTTGACGTCTTCGAAATAGCCCAGCAGTTCCACGCGCTCCTTGCTGCGCTTGATCTTGTCCGCGCCGTAGGGCGCGCCTTCCAGCTGGCGCAGTTCGCGGCGGATCACTTCGTCGCGGGTCTTGGTGTTGCCGGCGATGTTGACGCGGCGCACATAGGTCTTGCGGCCCGGGTCCACGAAGAAGGTGAAGGCCACGGTCTGCTTGTCGTGATCGATGTCGGGCAACACGTTGACGTTGGCGAAGGCGTAGCCGGCCTGGCCCAGGCGATCGCTCAACGATTTCACCGACTCGGTGATGCGCTCGTTGTTGAAGGTGTCCCCGGCCTTGGCCTGGATCAGCTTGCGCAGATCCGCTTCCGGCACTTTGAGATCGCCGGCCAGCTTGATGTCGGAGATGGTGAACTTCTTGCCTTCGTGAATATTCACCGTCAGGAACATGTCCTGCTTGTCGGCGCTGATCGACACCTGGGTGGAGTCGATATTGAATTCCAGATAGCCCTGGTTCTGGTAGAAGGCCTTGAGCTTTTCCAGATCGCCGGTCAGCTTCTGCTTGGAGTACTGGTCGTCCTTGGTCACCCAGGACAGCCAGCCGCCGGTGGTCAGGCTGAACTGGTCTATCAGATCGGACTGCTTGAAGGCGCTGGCGCCGACGATGCGGATTTCCTTGATGCGCGCGGTCACGCCCTCGTTGATGTCCAGCGTCACCGCCACGCGGTTGCGTTCCAGCTTGGTCACCGACGGGGTCACTTCCACCGAGTACTTGCCGCGGCTGTAGTACTGGCGCTTGAGCTCCTGCACCGCGCCGTCCAGCAGCGCCTGATCGAAGATCAGCGATTCGGCGAAGCCGTTGTCCTTCAGCGCCTTTTTCAGCTGGTCCTTGCTGAATTCCTTGGCGCCGTTGATATTGAGCTGGCTGACCACCGGGCGCTCGGCCACGGCGACGATCACCACGCTGTCGCGCGATTCGATGCGCACATCGTTGAAGAAGCCGGTGGCGAACAAGGCCTTGATCGCCTCGTTGGCCTTCTGGTCGTTGAAGGTGTCGCCCACCTTGACCGGCAGGTAATTGAACACGGTGCCCGGCTCGGTGCGCTGCAGGCCCTCGACGCGGATATCCTTGATGACGAACGGATCAACAGCCCAGGCCATGGAGGCCGAAGTCAAGCCCAATACGGCTGCTGCAAGCAATTTCAATTTCATAGATCGGTTTTAACCCCCAAATAGGCGGCTGAAATCATTCAGCAAGGCAAACGCCATCAAAGACGCCAGCAAGATGAAGCCAATTTTTTGTCCGAACAATTGCGCCCGCTCACTGACGGGGCGACCTCTGATCAACTCCGCGACATAATACATTAAGTGCCCGCCATCCAGAACTGGAATCGGCAGCAGATTCAGCACGCCGATGCTGATGCTGATCAGCGCAAGGAACTCCAGATAAGGCGTCAGACCCTCGCGCGCGGTCTGACCGGCGACATTGGCGATGGTCAGCGGGCCGGAAAGATTATCCAGCGAAGCCTGGCCCATCAGCATGCGGCCCATGAACTTGACGCTCATCCAGCCGGTGTCCCAGGTCTTGGCCAAGGCGGCCAGACCGGCCTGCGCGGTCGAATAATGCTCGGTGTACAACAGCTGGCGTCCCCAGCCGGCGTCCGGCTGCGGCGCGGCGCCGATGCGCCCCACCACTTCGCCGTCCTGCTGATGCGCCTGCGGCCGCACCTTGATGCTCATGAATTCCGCGCCGCGCTGGATTTTCACGTCCAGGTCCCGGCCCGGGCTGTTGCGCACCTCGGCCACCCAGCCTTCCCAACTCGCCAGCGGCTTGCCGTTGAGCGCCAGCAGCTTGTCGCCCGGCTTCAGGCCGGCGCTTTGCGCGGCGCCGCCCTCTTCCAGCGCGCCTATCTCCGGCAGGAAGCGCCCCGGCGTCAGGCCGGTGCTGCCCTGTTGCATCGCGGTCACCGCCTTGTCGCCGAAGCGGGCCGGGTCGATGCGGCGTTCAGCGCGGACGCCGGCCGCGGTCTCCACCTGCACCACGGTGGCGTCCGGCGACATCGCCGCCTCCACCAGGGCGAGACGGATTTGCTGCCAGTTGGCCACCGGGCGGCCGGCCACGCTCAGTATCCGGTCGCCGGGGGCGAAGCCGGCCGCGGCGGCCGGGGTCTGCGCCACCACGGTGCCGACCAGGGGCTTGATCTGGGTCACGCCCTGCGCCATCACCACCCAGTACAGCAGCACCGCCAGCAGAAGATTGGCCAGCGGGCCGGCGGCGACGATGGCGATGCGCTTCAGCACATGCTGATTGTTGAAGGCTTGCGGGCGCTGCTCTTCCGGCACCGGGCCCTCGCGCTCGTCCAGCATGCGCACGTAGCCGCCCAGCGGAATCGGGCAGATCACCCACTCGGTGCCCTTGCGCCAATACGTCCACAGCGGCTTGCCGAAGCCGATGGAGAAGCGCAGCACCTTGACCCCGCACAAGCGGGCCACCCAATAGTGTCCCAGTTCGTGAAAGGTCACCAGCACGCCGATGGCGACCAGGAAGGCGAGCAGGGTCAGCATGCGGCCACCTGTTGCAGCGCGAAGGCGCGCGCTTCCTCATCCTTGGCCAGCAAGGCCTCGACCGAGTCGCTGCCCGCCAGGCTGACGCCGTCCAGCGCCGCGGACACCACCGCGGGAATGTCGATGAAACGCAGGCGACCATTCAGGAAGGCGTCCACCGCCACCTCGTTGGCGGCGTTCAGCACCGCCGGCGCGTCGCCGCCCAGGCGCAGCACGTCGAAAGCCAGCTTCAGACAGGGGAAGCGCTCCAGATCGGGCGCTTCGAAGGTCAGATTGGACAAGGAGAAGAAGTCCAGCGAGCCCACGCCGGCCTCGATGCGCTCCGGCCAGGCCAGCGCGCAGGCGATGGGCGTGCGCATGTCCGGCGAACCCAGCTGGGCCATCACCGAGCCGTCGCGATACTGCACCATGGAATGGATCACGCTTTGCGGGTGCACCACCACTTCGATGCGCTCCGGCGGCGCGGAAAACAGCCAGTGCGCCTCGATCACTTCCAGGCCCTTGTTCATCAGCGAGGCGGAATCGACGGAAATCTTGCGCCCCATCACCCAGTTGGGATGCCGGCAGGCGTCGTCCGGGGTGACGCGCAGCAAGTCCTCGGCCGAGGACTGGCGGAAGGGGCCGCCGGAAGCGGTGAGGATGATCTTGCGGATACCGGCGGCGTCCAGATTGCCGGCGTAGTCGTGCGGCAGCGATTGGAAGATGGCGCTGTGCTCGCTGTCCACCGGCAGCAGGGTCGCGCCGTGACGGCGCGCCGTATCCATGAACAGGCGGCCGGCCACCACCAGGGATTCCTTGTTGGCCAGCAGGATGCGCTTGCCGGCGCGCGCCGCCGCCATCGCGGACGGCAGGCCGGCGGCGCCGACGATGGCGGCCATCACCACCTCGGCCTCAGGCAGCGCAGCCACCTGAACCAGCGCGGCCGGGCCGTGCAGCACCTCGGCGTCCACGCCGGCCTCGGCCAAGCGTCCGCGCAAGGCGTCGGCGGACGCGGCGTCGCCGGTCACCACATAGGCCGGACGGAATTGCAGCGCCTGTTGGAACAGGCGATCCACCTGGCGGTTGCCGCTCAGCGCCACCACCCGGTAACGCTCCGGATGGCGCGCCACCACGTCCAGCGTATTGACGCCCACGCTGCCGGTGGCGCCGAGAACGACAATCCCTTGCGGTTTCGTCATTGAATAGAGTTCCTGCGGTTACATGCCGCCCAGAGCGCGCAGCGCGTTGCTGACGGCGAGGACGGCGATAAGACTGTCGATACGGTCATACACGCCGCCGTGACCGGGCAGCAGCCGGCTGCTGTCCTTGATGCCCGACGCGCGCTTGAACCAGGATTCCAGCAGGTCGCCCATCACGCTGACCGCGCTCAGCGGCAGCGCCAGCAGCAGCAAGGCCCAGATCGGCAGGCCGATGTCTATCCAGCCCAGATGATCCACCAGCGCCACGTACAGGGCCACGCAGATCACGCCGCCGTACACCCCTTCCCAACTCTTGCCCGGGCTGATGGACGGCGCCAGCTTGCGCCGGCCGAAGGCCTTGCCGGAGAAATAGGCGGCGATGTCCGCCACCCACACCAGGCCCATCACCGCCAGCAAGGCGAAGGCGTCCGCCTCGCCGGGCTGCGGCCGCCATTCCAGGAAGGCGAACCAGGCCGGCAGCATCAACAGCCAGCCCAGCAGCCAGGCCGCCAGCCCCTGGCGGATGCGCCAGCGCTTGGCCAGCCAGCACGGCACCAGCAACAGCCAGAAGGCCAAGGTCAGCGCGTGCTCCGCCGGGCCCAGCCGGTAATGGCTGAACCAGGCGGCCACGGCCAAGGCGCTGCTCGCGGCCAGGTACAGCCATTTGCCGGCGCCGGCCATGCCGGCCATGCGGCTGAACTCCCACAAGGCCAGCAGAATGATCAGCCAGGAAAAGCAGGCCCAGGCCTCGGCCGGAAACAGGAACAAGGCCGCCAGCATCAGCGGCAACAGCACCAAGGCCGTCAGAACGCGTGTCAGCAGCATGGCTCAGCGCCCGTCCCGGCGCAGATGCTCGGGCAGTTGTTCGCTGGTGCGCCCAAAGCGGCGCTCGCGGCACTGGTAGGAGCCGATGGCGGTTTCCAGCGCGGCGCGGTCGAAGTCCGGCCACAGCGTTTCGGTGAAATACAGCTCGGAATAAGCCAACTGCCACAGCAGGAAGTTGCTGATGCGCTGCTCGCCGCCGGTGCGAATGAACAAATCCGGCTCCGGCGCCCACGGCATCGACAGGCGCTGGCTCAGCGCCTCTTCGTCGATATGGGTGACGCCCTCGGCGATCAGGCCGTTGACCGCGCTGAGGATGTCCCAGCGGCCGCCGTAGTCGGCGGCGATGTTCAAGGCCAGGCCGTCGTTGCCGGCGGTCTTTTCCTCGGCGCGCAGAATGCGCTCCTGCAAATCCGCGCTGAAACGCTCGCGCGAACCCAATACCCGCAGGCGGATATTATTGCTGTGCAGCTTGCTCACCTCGTGCTCCAGCGCGCGGATGAACAGGTCCATCAGGAAGGACACCTCCTCCTGCGGACGCCGCCAGTTCTCGGTGGAGAAGGCGAACAGGGTCAGGCATTCGACCCCCAGCTCCTTGCAGGCTCCGACGATCTCGCGCACGGTGTCCAGGCCGCGCTTGTGGCCGGCCACCCGTGGCAGAAAACGCTTTTTGGCCCAGCGGCCGTTGCCATCCATGATGATGGCGATATGCCGCGGCACGGAACGCACCTCCGGCACATCCTTGGTAGAGCTTGCAAACAAGGTACGGCGCTCCTTAGACGGCCATCAGGTCGGCTTCCTTGGCGGCCAGGGCCTTGTCGATTTCGACGGTGTACTTGTCGGTCAGCTTCTGGATCTCATCCTGGCCGCGACGCTCGTCGTCCTCGGTAATGGCCTTGTCTTTAAGCAGGTTCTTGAATTCGTTGTTGGCGTCGCGGCGGATATTGCGCACGGCCACGCGCGCGCCCTCGGCCTCGCCGCGCACGACCTTGATCAGATCCTTGCGGCGCTCTTCGGTCAGCATCGGCATCGGCACGCGGATGATCTCGCCCATGGAGGCCGGATTCAGGCCTAGGTCGGAGTCGCGGATCGCTTTTTCGATCTTGGCCAGCATCGGCTTTTCCCAGGGTTGCACGCCAATGGTGCGCGCGTCCACCAGGGTCACGTTGGCCACCTGGCTGATGGGCACGTCGCTGCCATAGTAGTCCACCATGACATGATCAAGAATGCCGGTATGGGCGCGACCGGTGCGCACTTTGCTCAGGTCGGTCTTAAACGCTTCCAGCGACTTCTGCATTTTCTGCTCGGCCGATTTCTTGATGTCGTTAATCATGTCCACTCCAAATCGAAACTTAAAAAGACAAGGCGAAAACGGCCATTGCCGCTTTCGCCTTCAGCAATTTTCAAACTCAGCAGTGTACCAGCGTGCCTTCGTCTTCGCCAAGCACGACCCGGGTCAGCGCGCCGCTCTTGAAGATGCTGAACACCTTGATGTTCAGGTTCTGGTCGCGGCACAGCGCGAAGGCGGTGGCGTCCATCACTTTCAGGTTGCGCGAGATCGCCTCGTCGAAGGTCAGGGTCTGGTAACGTATCGCGTCCGGGTTCTTTTTCGGATCGTCGGTGTACACGCCGTCCACCTTGGTGGCTTTCAGCATGATGTCCACGTTCATTTCCATTCCGCGCAGCGCCGCGGCGGTGTCCGTGGTGAAGAAGGGGTTGCCGGTGCCGGCGGCGAAGATCACCACCTTGCCCTCTTCCAGGTATTGCATCGCCTTGCCGCGCACATAGGGCTCGGCGATCTGCTGCATGGTCAGCGCCGACTGCACCCGCGCGATCAACCCAGCCTTGGTCATCGCGTCCTTCAGCGCCAGCGCGTTCATCACCGTGGCCATCATGCCCATGTAGTCCGCGGTGGCGCGATCCATGCCCGCGGCCGCCGGCGCGACGCCGCGGAAGATGTTGCCGCCGCCGATCACCACGCCCACTTCCACGCCAAGCTCCACAACTTCCTTGATCTGACCGACGATCTGCTCGATCGTGGCACGGTTGATGCCATAGCTGTCATCGCCCATCAGGGCCTCGCCGGAAAGTTTCAGCAGGATGCGTTTATAGGCAGGAACTTGGCTCATGGTAACCTCGGTTTGGCTGGATATTCGGTTTTCAGTTTGCAAAACGGCACCCTGCAGGCAGGGTGCCGTCAATACGTCTCGCGACTGGGCGCTTACAGCTTGGCGGCTGCAGCCACTTCAGCGGCGTAGTCTACTACTTTCTTCTCAATGCCTTCGCCCACTACGAACATGGCGAACGCCTTGACCGAGGCTTTCTTCTCGGCCAACAGTTTTTCCACGGTCTGGTCCGGGTTCTTGACGAAGGGTTGGCCCATCAGGGTCACTTCGGCCAGGAATTTGTTGACGCGGCCTTCAACCATCTTGGCGACGATGTCGGCCGGCTTGCCGGATTCGGCGGCCTGAGCGGTGTAGATCTTGCGCTCTTGTTCCAGGATGTCGGCGGAAACCTGATCCTTGGACACGCAGATCGGCTTGGAAGCGGCGATGTGCATGGCCACGTCCTTGCCCACTTGCTCTTCGCCGACGAAGTCGACGATCACGCCGATCTTGGCGCCGTGCAGGTAGGTGGCGATCGCGCCTTCGGTCTGGTTGCGAACGAAACGACGGATGGTCATGTTCTCGCCCAGCTTGGCGATGGCGGCCTTGCGGATGTCTTCAACGGACTGGCCGTCGATTTCCACGGCGGACAGGGCTTCCACGTCGGCCGGGTTGGCTACGACCACAGCCTTGGCGGCGGCGGCGGCCAGGGCCAGGAAGGTCGGGTCCTTGGCAACGAAGTCGGTTTCGCAGTTGACTTCCACCAGGGCGCCAACGCCGCCTTCAACGAAGGAACCGATGATGCCTTCGGCAGCCACGCGGCCGGCCATCTTGGAAGCCTTGTTGCCGGACTTGATGCGCAGAATTTCTTCAGCCTTGGCGGCGTCGCCTTCGGCTTCCACCAGGGCTTTTTTGCATTCCATCATGCCGAGGCCGGTGGCCGCGCGCAGATCCGAAACCATTTTTGCGGTAATGTCCGCCATACTTCGTACTCCTGAATGATTTTGATTACGTGGGTCTAAAAAAAGGGGCTTACGCCCCTTTTCGTCTGCTTACTCGGCTTGAGCCGATTCAGCAGCCACGATCTCGTGCAGAGACTGGGCGCGACCTTCCAGCACCGCGTCGGCCATGCCGCGAGCGTACAGGCGGATGGCGCGGCTGGAGTCGTCGTTGCCCGGGATCACGTAATCGATGCCGTCCGGGGTGTTGTTGGTGTCAACAACGCCGATAACCGGGATACCCAGTTTCTTGGCTTCGACGATAGTGCCCTTCTGGTAACCAGTGTCGATAACGAAGATGGCGTCCGGCAGGCCCTTCATATCCTTGATGCCGCCCAGCGAACGCTCCAGCTTGTCGACTTCGCGTTGCAGGTCCAGCAGTTCTTTCTTGTTGTAACCGGTGTCGCCAGCGGATTCCAGGATGGCGCGCTTCTCTTCAAGACGCTTGATCGACTGCTTCACGGTCTTGTAGTTGGTCAGCATGCCGCCCAGCCAGCGGTGGTCAACAAACGGCATGCCGCAACGGGCAGCTTCTTCACGTACGATCTCACGAGCCTGACGCTTGGTGCCCACGAACATGATGGAACCTTTGTTGGCGGCCAGACGACGCACATATTCCTGGGCTTCCACGAACAGCGGCAGAGTCTTTTCCAGGTTGATGATGTGAATCTTGTTGCGGCTGCCGAAGATGTACTTGGCCATCTTCGGGTTCCAGAAGCGGGTTTGGTGGCCGAAGTGAACGCCGGCCTCAAGCATTTGACGCATGGTAACGTTGGTGGACATGCAAAAACTCCTTAAAGGGTTAAGCCTCCATCCGCGCAGACAACCTCGAAACGAGGCACCCTTTGGCGCGGATGTGCGTAATAGATGATTTTCCCCCGCCAGGATGGCAAGGGACGCGGGATTCTAACACCGGACGACGGAGCGCTCAAGCCTCGTCGCGCGCCTCGCGGGCTTTTTCACGCTGGCGGCGCAGTTTGCGCCGCGTCATCCGCGCCACAAAAAAGGTGGGCAACACGCCCAGGAAGAACAGCGTGGACAGCGAGGCCAGCACGCTGTGCTGCGTCACGGCCAGCATCAGCACCACGTAGAGCCAGCCCAGCAACACGATCATCAGCATATTTAAACAATCGTTTGAATTTTCCGGCAAAGCCGACAACAATGACAGCGCCGGGCTCGAAACCCATTCCGCCCGCCGCCATCGACAGACCCACATTGTAAAGCGAGCCCAGCCCCATGCAAACCGCCATCACCCGCCTGCTCGGCATTCAGCGCCCGCTGATCTGCCCCGGCATGAGCTATATCGCCACCCCGGAACTGGTGGCCGCCGTCGGCAACGCCGGCGGCCTGGGCATTCTCGCCACCGGCCCGCTGACGCCGGAGCAGACGCGGCAGGCCATCCGCCGCGTGCGCGAATTGAGCGACCGCCCCTTCGGCGTCGGCTGCACGCTGATGATGCCGGGCGCCAAGGAAAACGCCGCGGTCGCGCTGGAGGAGCGCGTGCCGGTGATCAACTTCTCGCTGGGCAAGGGCGACTGGCTGATCGAGCGCGCCCACGCCTACGGCGGCAAAGTGGTCGCCACCGTGGTGACCGAGAAACACGCGCGCTCGGCGCAGGCGTCCGGCGCCGACGCCCTGCTGGTCACCGGCCACGAGGCCGCCGCCCACGGCGGCGCCGTCACCTCGCTGACGCTGATCCCGGCCATCCGCCAGGCCAGCGCCCTGCCCATCATCGCCGCCGGCGGCTTCGCCGACGGTCAGGGCCTGATCGCCGCGCTGGCGCTGGGCGCCGACGCGGTGGCCATGGGCACGCGGCTGGCGATGACCCGGGAAAGCCCGGTGCACCAGCGCACCAAGGAAATGATCCGCCAGCGCGGCGTGGCCGACACCCTGTACTCCAAGAATTTCGACGGCCTGTGGTGCCGAGTGATGGACAGCCCCGCCGCACGCCAGGCCACGCGCAAGCCGCTGGGCCTGCTCGCCGCCGCCTGGCGCGCCAGCGCCGTCGCGCGCAAGCTGGGCATGCCCATCGCCAAAGTGGTGCTGGGCGGCCTGCTGAGCCAGCCGCAGGCGCTGCGCCAGCTGGCGCAGTTCGGCGCCGCCACCGAATCCATCCGCCTGGCAATAGAGGACGGCGACCACGACAAGGGCGTGCAGCTGATCGGCCAGGCCCAGGGCCTGATCGACGACGTGCCCGGCGTGGCCGAACTGTTCGAGCGCATCCTGGCCGAGGCGGACGCCTGTCGGCAAAGACTCGCCGCGCTAGACCACTGACCAATAAAAAAACCGCCGCCCCATCAAGGGTACGGCGGTTTTTGCCAAACCGGCGTCGATCAGGACGCGGCGTTGGCCTTGGCCATCTTGCGACGATCCGATTCGTTCAGGTAACGCTTGCGGATGCGGATGGACTTCGGCGTGATTTCCACCAGCTCGTCGTCGTCGATGAATTCAACGGCGGACTCCAGCGTCAGCTTGATCGGCGTGGTCAGACGCACGGCTTCGTCGGTGCCGGAGGCGCGCACGTTGGTCAGCTGCTTGCCCTTGACCGGGTTCACCACCAGATCGTTGTCGCGGCTGTGGATGCCGATGATCATGCCTTCGTACAGCTTCTCACCCGGGGCCGTGAACATGCGGCCGCGGTCTTCCAGCTTCCACAACGCGTAAGCCACCGCCTCGCCGTTCTCTTGCGAGATCAGCACGCCGTTGTGACGGCCCGGCATGTCCGGCTTGACCGGAGCGTAGTCGTCGAACACATGGCTCATCAGGCCGGTGCCGCGGGTCATGGTCATGAAGTCGGACTGGAAGCCGATCAGACCGCGCGCCGGAATATGGTATTCCAGGCGAGTGCGGCCGTTGCCGTCAGATTCCATATTGGTCAGTTCGCCGCGGCGACGACCGATTTCTTCCATCACGCCGCCCTGGTGATCGTCTTCCAGGTCAATGGTCAGGTTTTCGTACGGCTCGCACTTCTGGCCGTCGATTTCCTTGAACACTACGCGCGGCTTGGCCACGGCCATTTCAAAGCCTTCGCGACGCATGTTTTCCAGCAGAATGGTCAGGTGCAGTTCGCCGCGACCGGACACGCGGAACACGTCGGAGTCGCCGGTGTCTTCCACGCGCAGCGCCACATTGGTCAACAGCTCCTTGGTCAGGCGGTCGCGGATCTGACGCGAGGTCACGAACTTGCCCTCGGTACCGGCCAGCGGCGAGGAGTTCACCATGAAGTCCATGGTCAGCGTCGGCTCGTCCACGGACAGCATGGGCAGGCCTACCGGCTGCTCTTTGTCGCAGATGGTCACGCCGATGCCGATGTCTTCGATGCCGGAGATGATGATGATGTCGCCCGCTTCGGCTTCTTCAACCGGCACGCGGTCCAGGCCTTGATAGCCCAGCACCTGATTGATGCGGCCGGAAGCCACTTGATCGTCGTGGTTCATCACCACCACTTGCTGACCCGGCTTGATGCGGCCGTTCAGCACGCGGCCCACGCCCAGGCGGCCGGTGTAAGTGGAGTAGTCCAGCGCGGAAATCTGCAGCTGCAACGGCGCGTCGACACTGCCCGGAGGGGTCGGCACATGCTCGAGCACGGTGTTGAACAGCGGACGCATATTGTCGGACTCTTCTTCCAGCTCCAGCTTGGCGAAACCGTTCAGGCCGGAAGCGTAGATGATGGGGAAGTCCAGCTGTTCATCGGTCGCGCCCAGCTTGTCGAACAGGTCGAAAGTCTGATCCACCACCCAATCCGGACGCGCGCCCGGACGGTCCACCTTATTGATCACCACGATAGGGCGCAGACCCAGCGCCAGCGCTTTCTTGGTAACGAAACGGGTTTGCGGCATCGGGCCTTCTACGGCGTCAACCAGCAGCAGCACGCCGTCCACCATGCCCAACACGCGCTCAACTTCGCCGCCGAAGTCGGCGTGTCCCGGAGTGTCGACGATATTGATGTGCACGCCTTCGTATTCGATGGCGGTGTTCTTGGCCAGAATGGTGATGCCGCGTTCTTTTTCAAGATCGTTGCTGTCCATTACACGCTCGTCCACTTGCTGGTTCTCGCGGAAGGTACCGGATTGACGCAGCAGTTGGTCTACAAGCGTGGTCTTGCCATGGTCGACGTGGGCGATGATGGCGATATTGCGAATTTGTCGGGTCATTTTTGGAGGAGGATGGATACAGAAAAATCGCTGGATAATAGCACAAAAAACAGTCCCTACCAAAAATTCCGGCGGGCGACAAGCGTCTGGCTTTTGCGTACACTGCGCGGCAAACCGACTTTCGACGAGGAAACGCGCTATGTACGACTGGAACGCCTTATGGCATGAGCACGAGGCTTACCGCACCGGCTACGCCGTCCAGCACAATGACGCCAACCAGTTGGCCGAGGCGCTGTCCGCCAAGCTGATCAAGCCGGCGGCGGGCATCGACGACGTGGCCGTCTACGACAACGGCGAGCGCTATCTGCTGGCCGCCCACCAGGACGGCCTGCAATTGCTGGAAATCGCCAAGCGCAGCCTGTTCGACATCACGCTGCGCTTCGTCACCGAGGACGAAGAGCAGGACATCGCACCGCCCTACATCGAAATCCACGTCGACAACCTGGCCACTGAAGAACAGGCGGTCTGGCGCGCCGCGGTCAGCCGCGACGAGGAAGGCCGGATCTGGGTGGGCAAGCGCGCGCTGGACGAAGGCGTGGTGCCGGCCATGCCTTTCGACGAACTGTCCTTCACCGACGACGCCCGCTTCCGCGAAGAACTGACCCGCGTCTGGCACGAGGACCTGCCGCAACTGAAGCCGGCGCTGGAAGCCTGGTTCCAGCACGGCGCGCTGAGCTCTCCGGACGACGAGCCGGCCCACTACGGCGACGCCGCGCGGGTGCAGCAGATCTGCGACCGCTACGCCGAAATCGTGCGCCGCGAACAGGCGCTGCTGTCGCGCCAGTTCAGCGACCCGGAACTGCACCTGATCGCCCAGGTGCTGAAAGGCGTGCACTTCGACGACGACGCCGCCGCCTGCCGCGGCGTGTGGCTGGCGGTGGAGACCCGCATCATCGAAGAAGAGCTGGACCAGCAATGGAAGGTGGACGGGGAAAAACTCCTGACCAAGATGAAGGCGCTCAGCTACGCGCAGGAAGTGGCCTTGATAGAAGCGCTGTCGCCGTTGCCGTCCAACTGAACACCTGAAACCGGATCGCGGGTAAAATGCCCCCGATCCGAGCAATCACTCCAATATATCCAAGCGACCGGCCCCGCCAAGATGCGCCGCGCCGGCCCACATCGAGAAAGACTTAAAGACATGGCCCAAACCAGCGCCCTGAGACAGCTTCCGCAAAGCAATCTGTTCCGCCCCGGCGACGTCTTCGTCCTGTTCGGCGAACTGTTCGGCCGCGGCTACGCCAACGGCCTGATCAACGAAGCGCGCAAGGCCGGCATGGACATCATCGGAATGACCGTGGGCCGCCGCGACGAAAACAACCAGCTGCGCCCGCTCAACAAGGAAGAACTGGCCGCGGCCGAGGCCAATCTCGGCGGCCGCGTGATCAATGTGCCGCTGATGGCCGGCTTCGACCAGGACGGCGCGCCGACGCCGACCGAACTACTGGCCGCGCTGACCCTGAAAAGCTGGCAGGACGACAAGCTGGACTGGGAGCACATCGAACAATGCCGCCAGATCGGCGTGCAGCGCTTCAAGGACGGCGTCGCCCAGGCGATGGCCCAGCTGGACGGCATGATAGCCGACGGCCGCAATGTGTTCTTCGCCCACACCATGGCCGGCGGCATCCCCAAGGCCAAGGTGTTCCTGGCCATCGCCAACCGCGTCTACAAAGGCCGCGGCGAGCGCTTCCTGTCCACCCAGGCGCTGCTGGACAGCGATCTGGGCAAACTGATCCTGCAGAACTTCGACGAAGTCACCGCCAACACCTTCCAGCACCTGATAGACGGCAGCGCCGCGCTGCGCGGCCGGCTGGAAGCCGCCGGCGGCCAGGTGCGCTACACCGCCTACGGCTACCACGGCACCGAGATCCTGATCGACGGCGACTACCAGTGGCAGACCTACACCAACTACACCCAGGGCTACGCCAAGATGCGCCTGGAAAACGTCGCCCGCGCCGCCTGGGAACAAGGCGTCAAGGCTACGGTGTTCAACTGCCCGGAAATCCGCACCAACTCCTCGGACATCTTCGTCGGCGTGGAACTGCCGCTGCTGGCGCTGCTGCGCGCGCTGAAACGCGAGGACGGCGGCGCCTGGGCCGACGTGCAATGGCAGGCCTGCGCCGCGCTGCTGCAGGACGGCCATACGCTGGAAGAAGTGCTGGAGAAAATAGACGCGCTTAATAGCGGCGAGGTGATGCGCGGCTTCCGCAATTTCGAAGCCTGGCCGATGCCGAACAGCCCGGAACTGGCCGAGGTGATGATAGGCACCTCCGACGCCATCGTGGACCTGCACCAGGACAAGAAGGCGCTGATCACCGACCACCTGAGCAGCCTGGTGATCGACGCCACCGGCCCGCTGATGTTCCACGAAGCCGCCGCGCCGGCCGGCCCGGTGCTGTGGCTGAACCACGACATCATCGCGCGCCAGCTGAACCGGATGCACTCTTAAGAACCTGTTAACGATCTGCTGCGCGTTGTGGAGCATTACACGGTGAGTACACCCTCAAAATGCTCATGTACCAACCGTACATTCCGCTTTTTCGGTCGTTTTCGCCTTGTCTCGCTCTTGCTCGCGAGATCGTAAACACGTTCTAAGAAGCGGCCAGCCCCCTTCCCCAACGCAAAAGCGCGCCCATTCGGGCGCGCTTTTTTTCGTCCCAAACCCGCTCAGCCCGCCAGCACCGGAAACAGCGTCAACACCACCTTGCCCAGATTGCGGTTGGCCTCGACATAGGCGTGCGCGTCGGCCACCTGGGCCACGGGGTAGCTCGAATCCAGCGTCAGGCTCAGCCTGCCTTGCTCCAGCGCCGGCAAAATCCGGGCTTCCACCGCCCGCGCCAGGCGCGCCTTCACCTCCAGCGGCTGCGGCCGCAGCGTGGAGCCGATCAGCGAGATGCGCTTCATCAGCAACGCGCCCAGGTTCAGCTCCGCCTTGGCGCCGCCCAGCAGGCCGATATTGACCAGCCTCCCGTCCGGCTTCAAGGCCGACAGATTGTCGTTCAGATAGCTGGCGCCCACCGGGTCCAGCACCACGTCGGCGCCGCCCCAGTCCTTGACCAAGGCGCCGAAGGCCGGCGCTTGCCGGTAGTTGAACGCCTGCGCCGCGCCCAGTTGGCGGCAGAACGCCGCCTTCTCCTCGCTGCCCGCGCTGGCGAAGGCCTGCGCGCCCAACAGGCCGGCCAGCTGGATCGCCGCCGCGCCCACGCCGCTGGCGCCGGCGTGCACCAGCACGGTCTCGCCGGCCTGCAAGCCGGCCTTCTCCACCAGATTGAACCAGGCCGTCATCCAGGCCTCGGGCAGGCTGGCCGCCTCCACCCAGGACAGCCAGTCCGGCTTGGCGATGGCCAGCGCCTCGTCCAGCAGCGCGTATTCGGCGTAGCCGCCGCCGCCGATCAGGCCGAACACCGCGTCCCCGGGCCGGAAGCGCGAGTCCGCGTCCGCCTCCTCCACCACCCCGGCCACTTCCAGGCCCAGAATCGGGCTGGCGCCCGGCGGCGGCGGGTAATGCCCGGCCCGCTGCGCCAGGTCGGCGCGGTTGATCCCCGCGGCCATCACCCGCAGCAACAACTGCCCGGCGCCGCGAAGCGGCGGCGCGATCTCGTCCAACTGCAGGGTGTCGACTCCGCCCGGAGCCGACTGCACGACTGCCAACATACCCCCTCCTTTTACGCTCAAGCGCCTGATTAACAATGCGAAAATCCTTTGCCAAGCCGGACGCGGGCGAGTATCATTTTCGCCCTTGCCTCGATCCGCGCGCCGGACCCGACGCAATCACCGTCTCGCAACACTGGGTTCCCTCACCCCATCCAAATAAAAAGGCCGACATCATGTTTAGCTTTACCCACCAGCAGCGGCTGTCCGCGCTGCTGTGGCTGTCCCTGTTCCACATCGCCATCATCGCGTCCAGCAACTACCTGGTGCAACTGCCGATCACCGTGTTCGGCTTCCACACCACCTGGGGGGCGTTCACCTTCCCCTTCATCTTCCTGGCCACCGACCTGACCGTGCGCGTGTTCGGCGCGCCGCTGGCCCGCCGCATCATTTTCGCGGCGATGTTGCCGGCGCTGGCGATCTCCTATCTGATTTCCACGCTGTACTATCAGGGCGCCTGGCAAGGCGTCGCCGCGCTGACCAGCTTCAACCTGTTCGTCGCCCGCATCGCCGTCGCCAGCTTCGCCGCCTACGCGCTGGGCCAGATTCTGGACGTGCAGGTGTTCAACCGCCTGCGTCAGTTGAAAACCTGGTGGATCGCCCCGGCCTCGGCGATGTTGTTCGGCAATATCAGCGACACCCTGGCCTTCTTCTTCATCGCCTTCTACAAGAGCAGCGATCCGTTCATGGCCGCCAACTGGGTGGAAATCGCGCTGGTGGACTACAGCTTCAAGCTGCTGATCTGCCTGCTGTTCTTCCTGCCGATGTACGGCGTGATCCTGAACCGCATCCTGAAGCAACTGAGCTTGCGCGGCGTAGAACCGCAGCCGCGCGCGGCCTGAGAAACTCTCGGCAGGCGGGGGCCCGCGCGGCCTTGCCCCCCGCGCCTGCACAAGCAAAACGCGGCCGGATTGATTACAATCGGCCATCATGAGTGAAAACTGCTTCCACTGCGGCCTGCCGGTGCCGCCCGACGTCCAGTTCCCGGTCAAATACCGCGAAGTCGATCAGCCCACCTGCTGCGCCGGCTGCCAGGCGGTGGCGGTCACCATCATCCAGTCCGGCCTGTCCGATTATTACCAGCACCGCACCGAGGGCGCGCGCCAGGCCGAACCGGTGCCGCTCGAGTTGCTGGAGCAGATCAAACTCTACGATTCCGACGAGCTGCAGCGCAGCTTCGTGCGCTTTGAAGCGGAAAACCTGCGCGAAGCCTCGCTGATGCTGGAAGGCATCACCTGCGCCGCCTGCGTCTGGCTCAACGAGCAGCACATCCGCCAGCTGCCCGGCATCGTCAGCGTCGACATCAATTACAGCAATCACCGCGCCCGCGTGCGCTGGGACAACAGCCGGGTCCAATTGTCCGCCATCCTGGAGGCGGTCAGCGCCATCGGCTATCGCGCCCACCCCTACGACGCCGAGCGCCAGGAAGCGCTGAACCAGAAAGAGCGCAAGCAGGCGATCAACCGCCTGTGGGCGGCCGGCCTGTCCATGATGCAGGTGATGATGTACGCGGTGCCCATCTACCTGGCGCCGGACGGCGAGATTTCGCCGGACTTCCTGTGGCTGCTGCACTGGGCCAGCTTCATCCTGACCCTGCCGGTGGTGCTCTACTCCGCCGTGCCCTTCTACCGCGCCACCTGGCGCGACCTCAAGACCCGGCGCGTGGGCATGGACACCCCGGTGACCATAGGCATCCTCACCGCCTTTCTGTCCAGCTTCTGGGCCTTGATCAACAAGGTGGAGCACGGCGTCTATTTCGACTCGGTGTCGATGTTCGTGTTCCTGCTGTTGGGCGGCCGTTATCTGGAAGGCATTGCCCGGCGCAAGGCCGGCGAGGCCACCGAGAGCCTGGTCAAGCTGATTCCCGCCTTCGCCCACCGGCTGGCCGGCTGGCCGGACAATCGCCAAAGCGAGGAAACCACGGTGGCGCAACTGCGCCCCGGCGACGTGATCCTGGTCAAGCCCGGCGAAACCATTCCCTCCGACGGCGTGGTGCTGGACGGCCACAGCGCCAGCAACGAGGCGCTGCTGACCGGCGAAAGCCGCCCGGTGAGCAAGGACGCCGGCTCGGCGGTGATCGCCGGCAGCGTCAACGCCGCCAGCCCGCTGGTGGTGCGGGTGGAGCAGACCGGCCAGGACACCCGGCTGGCCGGCATCGTGCGACTGCTGGACCAGGCGCTGGCGGAAAAGCCGCGGCTGGCGGTGATCGCCGACCGCTTCGCCAGCTGGTTCGTCGCGCTGCTGCTGCTGGCCGCGGCCGGCACCTATATAGGCTGGCACTACATTGAACCGGACCGCGCGCTGTGGATCATGGTGGCGGTGCTGGTGATCTCCTGTCCCTGCGCGCTGTCGCTGGCCACCCCGGCGGCGCTGACCGCCGCCTCCGGCCACCTGGCGGCGCAGGGGGTGCTGACCACCCGCGGCCACGCGCTGGAGACCTTGCCCAAGATCAGCGACGTGGTCTTCGACAAGACCGGCACTCTGACCCATGGCGACATGCGGCTGCTGGACAGCTGGACCGCCCCCGGCCGCGACGCCGCGGCGGCGCTGGCGACGGCGGCGGCGCTGGAACAGGGCTCGGAGCATCCGGTGGCACGCGCGCTGCTGGCCGCCGCCGGCAACGGCCCGCATCAGGCGGCGGAAGCGCTGCGCAACCATCCGGGCCAGGGCGTGACCGGCCGGCTGGATGGCCGCGACTGGCGCATAGGCTCGCCGGAATTCATCGCCGCCCAATTGGGCGACTGCCCGCTGCCCGCCGCCGACTGGCACGGCGACAAGACCCTGATCGCGCTGGCGGACGACAGCCAACTGGTGGCGCTGTTCGCCATCGGCGACGCGGTGCGCGCCGACGCCGCGCCGCTGCTGCGCCAACTGAAGCAGCGCGGCCTGCGCGTGCACCTGCTCAGCGGCGACGGCGCCGGCGCGGTGAGCAGCCTGGCGCGCCAGCTGGACATCGACGCCCACATCGCCCGCGCCGCGCCGGAGGACAAGCTCGCCTACGTCGGCCGGCTGCAAGCCGCCGGCAAGCGCGTGCTGATGGTGGGCGACGGCATCAACGACGCGCCGGTGCTGGCCAAGGCCGACGTGTCCATCGCCATGGGCGGCGGCACCGACGTGGCGCGCGCCAGCGGCGACATGGTGCTGATAGGCGACCGGCTGGGGCTGATCGCCGACGCGTTCGAGCTGTCGCGCAAGACCTTGTCTGTGATACGTCAAAACCTGTGGTGGGCCGCCGCTTACAATATCGTGGCGCTGCCCTTGGCCGTCGCCGGCCACGTCACGCCGTGGATCGCCAGCCTGGGCATGGCGTCCAGCTCCCTCATCGTAGTCGGCAACGCCCTCCGACTGGTCAAACGGAAATCCTGATGGAAAGCCTGTATCTGCTCATTCCGCTCAGCCTGGTGCTGGCCTTCGTCATCGGCGGCATTTTCTGGTGGGCCACCCGCAACGGCCAGTTCGACGATATGGAAGGCCCAGCCCACCGCATCCTGATGGACGACGACAAGCCCAAGGACGGCGGCGACGACAATGCGCCGCGCGGCGACTAAACCCCCGCCCTTCCATGCAACCCCTCCCGGCGCCGCCCTCGCGCCGGGATTTTTTTGCCGCCGCGCGGCGCGCCCAGCTGTCCCGCCACGGCCGGAAATCTCACCCAAATCGAATAAAATCAAGGACAAAGCGCGGTTATCGCTTTCGTTCTCCGATTTTTGCTGTAAAATCGCGCACCTTGAGCAATATTAGCTAATCATCATCTAATAATCGTTGGATCCGCCTGGTTCGGCGCCTCGCGTCGGCTGGTCATCTTCCGCACCTTCATCTCAGGGTTGTTCGTGAATACCTTACAAGCTCTCGTCGGCATGTTGTTCCTGCTTGGCACCGCCTATGCGCTGTCTACCAATCGCAAAGCCATCAACTGGCGCATCGTGCTGATCGGTCTGATCATGCAAAGCACCTTGTTCCTGGTCATCAACTACGTGCCCGCCGCGCGCGCGGTGTTCGAAGCCTTCGGCTCCGGCTTCGCCAAAGTGCTGACCTTCTCCGGCGAAGGCGCCACCTTCGTGTTCGGCGACCTGGCCAAACCCAGCGGCAGCATGGGCTTCTTGTTCGCCTTCATGGTGCTGCCGGTCATCATCTTCTTCTCCGCCTTCAGCGCCCTGCTCTACCATCTGGGCATCCTGCAGCGCGTGGTGGCCGGCATGGCCTGGGTGATGAAGCGCAGCATGAAGCTGTCCGGCCCGGAAAGCCTGACCGTGGCCGGCAACATCTTCCTCGGCCAGACCGAGGCCCCGTTGCTGATCCGTCCCTATATCCAACACATGAGCCGCTCCGAGCTGGCCTGCGTGATGATTGCCGGCATGTCCACGCTGGCCGGCGGCGTATTGGCCGCCTATGTCGCCTTCCTCGGCGGCAGCGATCCGGCGGAACAGGCCAAGTTCGCCACCTATCTGCTGATGGCCTCCTTCATGAACGCGCCGGCCGCCGCGGTGTTCGCCAAGATCATCTACCCGGAAACCAACCGCGACCACGCCTCCAGCGACAAGCTGGACTACAGCCAGGACGACGATCAGGGCAGCTTCATCAACGCCATCGTCAACGGCGCGATGTCCGGCATGAAGATGGCCGCCGCGGTGGCCACCATCATCCTGGCCATCGTCTCCATGATCGCGCTGGCCAACTTCGTGGTGAAGGACGGCATCGGCGCGGCGCTGGGCGTCAACGAGATGATCAAGGCCTCCACCAACGGCGTGTTCGACGGCCTGACGCTGCAATACCTGTTCGGCCAAGCCTTCCGCGTGTTCGCCTTCATGATGGGCGTCAGCTGGCACGAAACCCTGGAAGTGGGCAGCCTGCTGGGCCAGAAGATCGTGGTCAACGAGTTCATCTCCTACCTGGACCTGGCCAAGATGAAGGCCGCCGGCACCCTGTCGCCGCAAGCCATCCTGATTTCCACCTTCGCGCTGTCCAGCTTCTCCAATTTCAGCTCGGTGGGCATCTGCGTCGCCGGCATCGGCGCGCTGGCGCCGTCGCGACAGAAGGAACTGGCCCAGATCGGCATGCGCGCGCTGGCCGCCGCGGTGATGGCGGGCTTCATGACCGCGACCACCGCCGGCCTGTGGATGTCCATCTTCTAAGAGCTTGTTTACGATCTGCTGCGCTGCGGCGATACGACGTTGAAAACCCCTTCGAAATGCTCATGTACAGTGTGTACACTCCGCTTTCTCAGCTGTTTTCGCCTTGTCTCGCTCTGGCTCGCGAGATCGTAAACAGGCTCTAACAGCGATCGCCGCGCGCAAAACGCCTGATGCTGCGTTGCGCCGACTTGCTTGCAACCCCGCGCTCCGGCGCGGGGTTTTTCATTAACCCGCGGCGGTGTGCTAAGCTGCCGCCATTTTCACGCGCGGCACCGCCAATGGAACGCAAACACTGGGATATTTTCTGCGCCGTGGTCGACAACTACGGCGACATCGGCGTCGCCTGGCGGCTGGCGCGCCGGCTGGCCCACGACTTCGGCCTGGAAGTGCGGCTGTGGGTGGACGACCTGGCCAGCTTCGCCCGCATCGCGCCGGAGCTGGACCCGGCCTTGCCGGCCCAGCGCCTGGCCGACATCGACATCCGCCACTGGCCGGCGGACGGCCCTCCGGACGATACCGTGCCCGCCGACGTGGTGATCGAAGCCTTCGGCTGCCGGCTGCCGGAGCGCTTTGAACAGGCGATGGCCGCCAAGGCGGTCAAGCCGGCATGGATCAATCTGGAATACCTGTCGGCGGAAGACTGGACCCGCGGCTGTCACCGCCAGCCCTCGCCGCACCCGCGCTTGCCATTGACCAAGCACTTCTTCTTTCCCGGCTTCGACGCCGACACCGGCGGCCTGATCTGCGAACAGGGCTTGCTCGACGTCCGCCGCCAATGGCAAGACGACGCGCTGGCGCGCCGCGCCTACTGGCAGCTGCTGGAGCTGCCGGAACCGGCGGCGGACGAATGGCGGGTCAGCCTGTTCGCCTATGAAAATCCGGCCGTCACCAGCCTGCTGGCCGCCTGGGCGCTGGGCGAGCGGCCAGTGACCTGCCTGCTGCCGGAAGGCAAGGCGCTGCCGGACGCGGCCCGCGTCTTCGGCTACCCGCTGCGCGCCGGCATGCTGGCGCGCCAGGGCCAGCTGACGGTCAAGGTGCTGCCGATGACCGACCAGGACAGCTACGACCTGCTGCTGTGGTCCTGCGACCTCAATCTGGTGCGCGGCGAAGACAGCTTCGTGCGCGCGCAATGGGCCGGCCGGCCGTTTCTGTGGCACATCTACCCGCAGGACGACGCAGCCCACCTGGCCAAGCTTGATGCCTTTTTGTCACAGTACGCCGCGGCGCTGCCCGCCGACGCGGCGCGGGCGCTGACGGCCGCCAGCCATGCCTGGAACCACGGCGCCGACATGGCCACCGCGTGGACGGAACTGGCCGCCTGGCTGCCCGCCTGGCGCGAGCACGCCGCCGTCTGGCCGGAAAAATTGCTGGCGGGCGGCGATCTGGGCGACAGACTGCTGCACTTTGTCCGGGAAATCGGCTAGAATACGCCGTTTTTCGGAAAGCTTTTTTTCCGACTTCAATCAAGAGTTTGGGACTTTTAGTAATGAAAACCGCACAAGAACTCCGCGCCGGCAACGTATTCATGGTAGGCAGCGACCCGATGGTCGTGCAAAAGGCTGAATTCAGCAAATCCGGCCGCAACGCCTCCGTTGTGAAAATGAAGATGAAGAACCTGTTGACCGGCGCCGGCAGCGAAGCCGTATACCGCGCCGACGACAAGTTCGACGTCATCGTGCTGGACCGCAAGGACTGCACCTACTCCTACTTCGCCGATCCGATGTACGTGTTCATGGACACCGAATTCAATCAGTACGAAGTGGAAGCCGACAACCTGGGCGACACGCTGAACTTCATCGTCGACGGCATGGAAGAAGTGTGCCAAGTGACCTTCTACGACGGCAAGGCCATCTCCGTTGAACTGCCGACCACCGTGGTTCGCGAAGTGGAATACACCGAACCGGCCGTGCGCGGCGACACCTCGGGCAAAGTGCTGAAGCCGGCTCGCCTGGTGGGCACCACCTTCGAAGTTCAGGTTCCGGCCTTCGTCAACACCGGCGAAAAGATCGAAATCGACACCCGCACCAACGAATTCAAGAAGCGCGCCTAAGCGCCCTCTTGCTTCGCAGTGCCCAAAGCCGCCCGGCGCCGATGCGCCGGGCGGCTTTTGTTTTGAGCGATGCCGGCCCTCAGCGCCCTGTCGTGGCCAACGCTTCGCCCTGCCCCGCCGGCAAGGCCCGCCGCCGCATAAAATCCAGCCACAGCTCCGCCACCTGGCGCGGCTGTTCCATCATCGGCAGATGGCCTACCCGCTCCAGCACCCGCTTTTCGCTGCCAGCGATGGCGGCGGCGAAGCAGTCCGCGTCCTCCACGTGCAGGATGCGGTCCTCGCGGCCCCAGACGATCAGCGTCGGCGCCTGGATGCCGGCCAGCAGCGGCCGCTGGTCCACGCTGTCGAACAAATCGTCGAAAATCTTGCGCTCCACCGCGGCGCGCTCCGCCTTGCGCGCCGCCGCCACCTCGATGGCGAAGCCGGGCACCCGCGGCGGCCGGTACATCGCCCAGTCCAGCATCGCCCGCACCCCGTCCGCGCTGCTCATGTCCAACATTGGGTTTTCCCCGCTGCGCTGCCACAGCTCGGCCATTTCACTGGCGCTGACGCCGGCGCCGGCGGCGTTGAGCAGGGTCAGGCTGGCCGCCGACTGCGGATAGCGCGCGGCGAAGTTGGCGGCGATGGCGCCGCCCATGGAGTTGCCGATCAGATGGACGCGCTCCGCGCCCCAGACCTCCAGAAAGGCATGCAGCCGGTCCGCCTGCGCCTCCACCCGGTAACTGATGTCCAGGCCGGACATGCTGTCGCCGTGACCGGGCAGATCCGGCGCGATCAGGCGCAAGGTCTTGGGCAGGCAGCGCGCCAGCATCGCCCAATGGTCTTTCTCCGCGCCGAAGCCGTGCAACATCACCACCACCGCCGCGCCGGCCGGCGCCGGACGCTCCAGCCAGCTCAGCTCGCCCTGCTCCAGGCGCCGCCGCCGCGGCCTCAGCCCGGCCCAGCGCCGTTGCTGGCGCACGCCCCAGTCAAACAACCATTGCTTGCCGTTCCAGATCCAGCGTCGCCACATTGCGGCCTCCTTGGAGAGAAATCGATGATGAACCGCGCTCAGCCCCGCAGCGCCTGCGCCACCCGCTGCCGCAAAGCCGGCAGCAACTCGGCCTCGAACCAGGGATGGCGGCGAAACCACAGCTGATTGCGCGGGCTGGGGTGGGGCAGCGGCAGCAGCGCCGGCCAGTGTTCGCGCCAACGCTCCACCGCCTCGGTCAGCCGCGGATAACGGCCCGGCAGATGGTAGCGCTGCGCGTACTGGCCCAGCAAAATCGTCAATTGCACATGCGGCAGGCCGTCCAGCAGGGGCTGACGCCAGGCGGCCGCGCATTGCGGCGGCGGCGGCAGGTCGCCGGACTTGCCGGTGCCGGGATAACAGAAAGCCATCGGCAGGATGGCGATGCGGGTCTCGTCGTAAAACACCGTCTTGTCCACGCCCAGCCAATCGCGCAGGCGCTCGCCGCTGGGGTCGTCGAACGGCAGGCCGGACGCGTGCACGCGCCGCCCCGGCGCCTGGCCGGCGATCAGGATGCGCGCGTCCGGATGCCATTGCAGCACCGGGCGCGGGCCATGCGGCAGGCTGTCCGCGCACAGCCGGCAGGCGCGCACTTGCCGCAGCAGGCCGGCGGCGTCCATGCGCGTCGCCGCTTACAGCACCACGCCGGCCGGCGGCTGGTCGTGGGTCTGGCCGACGGACTGGTGCGGCAGCTCCAGATAGCTGCGCGATTGCATCTCGGTCAGCCGGCTGGCGGTGCGGAAGAATTCGCCGGCCTGCACCCCCTCGGTGTACAGCTGTTCCGGCTCGGCGGCGGCGGAGGCCACCAGCTTGACGCGGTTATCGTAGAACACGTCCACCAGCCAGGTGAAGCGGCGGGCGATGGACGCCTCGCGCGCGGTGATCTTGGGAATGCCGCTGACGAAGACGGTATGGTATTCGGTGGCGATTTCCAGGTAATCGGTTTGCGCGCGCGGGCCGTCGCACAAGGCCGGGAAGTCGAACCAGATCGCCCCGGCGGCCAGGCGCTTGACCGGAATCTCGCGGCCCAGCACCTCGATGGAGCGCTTTTTCTGCTCCACGCCATGGCTCAGGCGCTGGAACAGCTGCTCCATCTTCTCCTCGCTGGCCGCGTCCGCCGGCACCATGAACAGCGGCTCTCGCGTCAATTCGCGCAGCCGGTAGTCGTTGCCGCCGTCCACGTTCAGCACTTTCAGCTCGCGCTTGATCAGGTCTATGGTGGGCAGGAAATTCTGCCGTTGCAGGCCGTTGGGATAGAGGCCGTCCGGCGCGTAATTGGAGGTGGTAACCAGCACCACGCCGCGCTCGAACAAGGCCGACAACAGCCGGCCCAGCATCATCGCGTCGGCTATGTCGCTGACGTGGAATTCATCGAAGCACAGCAGGCGGGTGTCGCGGGCGATCTTGTCGGCGTAGGCCAGCAGCGGGTCCTTGCTGCCGGCCAGCGCGCGCAGCTCGCGGTGCACCTCGGCCATGAAGTTGTGGAAATGAATGCGGCGCTTGCGGCGGTAAGGCACGCAGGCGTAGAAGGCGTCCATCAGAAAGCTCTTGCCGCGCCCCACCCCGCCCCAGAAATACAGGCCTTTGGGCACGTCCGGGCTGCGCAGGCTGCGCCCGAGGAAGCGGTTGCGCTTGTTCTTGAACTCCACCAGCTGGTGCCACAGCAGATCCAGTTCCTCGATCGCCGCGGCCTGGGCCGCGTCGTGGATGAAGCCGGGCTTTTCGCTGGCGGCCTGGTACCAGGCCTTGGGGCTGAGATGGGCGTTCCCATCCGGGGAGAAAGTATGCTGGGACATGGGCGGCGGAGTGTTCAAACGCTATGACGATACGGCCTGACATCATACCCCGTTTGCGCGCGCGGGCAAAAACGATGCGCCGCCCTTAGAGCCTGTTCAAAGTCTCGCGAGCAAGGGCGAGACAAGGCGTTGCGGCTGAGAAAGCGGAATGTACACGTGGTGCATGAGCATTTCAAAGTTGTACTCACCGTGTAACGCTCCACAACGCGCAGCCGATCGTAAACAGGTTCTTAGGCGGCGGCGTTGTCCAGGCACCGGTTCAATCTCCGCCGCGCTTCGCCGGGTCCTGCTCCGGCTCGCAAGGCTTTGCACCCGTCCTAAACCTGGCTCAGGCTTGACCGTTTCTTTGCGCGCGCACCTTGCTCAGCAAGGCGTCCAGCACTTTCCGCGTCTGCATGGGCTGAGCCGCGGCGATCACGTATTTGCCGTCCACCACCAGCATGGGCGTGCTGCTGATCCGGTAGTCCTTGGTGAACTTGGCGGCGGCCTCCACCTGGGCCTTGACCGCGAAGGAGCGATACACCGCCATGGTCTTGGCCGCGTCCACGCCCGGCTGGCGGCGCAGCCACTTCTCAAACTCCGCCTCGTTGCCCAGATGGACCTTATCGCGCTGCACCGCCTGGAACGCGGCGCCGTGCAGGCGCTCCGTCAAACCGGCCGCGCTCAAGGTGGCGAACACCCGCGCATACCCTTCCATCGGCTTGCCCCACACCACGTGCTTGCGCACCACGCGCACATCCGCCGGCTGAGTCTTCAGCCAGGCCGATATCGCGACGTCCTGAGCCTGGCAATAGCGGCAAGGATAGGAGAAAAACTCGGCCACCTCGATCTGGTCGCCGCTGGACACCGGATGCGGCTTGGGCAATACCAGGTAATCCTTGCCCACCGTGGGCTGCGCTTGCGCCGCGCCCAGCGCCAGAACAAACCAACACAACAGCAATAACGCTTTCATCGACATACACTCCATTGATTCCGCCGCCGGGCTTCGTCGCAGCGCGCGCCCCGCGTTCAAGGAAAGCGGGGAGGACGCATCAGGCCGTGGCCAGCAAAGTCGGCACCTCGGCCGGCTTTTCCACCTTGTTCAGCCTGGGCTCGGACTTGGCCGGACCGCGCAAGCGCTGCAACTCCTCCTTCAGCAGCTTGATTTCCTCTTGCAGCCTGTGACGCATGTCCGCCTCCGCCTTGCGCACGTCCAGGCTCAGCTTTTTCTCCATTTCCGTCGTCAGCTTCTCATCGAGAAACGACTCGTACTTTTTGAACAGCTCATCGCGGTAAACGTCCAACTGCAAGCGCAGCATGAGGTTTTCCTCCTCCATTTCGGCCAATTTGTGCTGGAACTGGGCGACATTCATATTGAAGTTCATGCTTTCTCCTAGCAGATGGCTCGCAAACGGCGCGATCAGCGCGTGCCGACAGGCCGGAGCGGGATTCCGGTTAAAAAAATATCCCTCTCCGCGCAGGGAGAGGGAGGCAAACATAATAGGTTTGCAATAGACACTAGGCAGCTCAACACCGGGGGATCGGCGTGAGACCCTATGCAACAGGACGCCGCATAAGATGGGCAAAGTATGCGCAAACGCGCCGCCGAAAAATATCTGACCAGTACGAAAAACCGGCGCCGCCGCGTTTTTTTTCCAACGCTGCGGCGCGGCGGCTCAGATCAGGCGATTGAGGCGGTTCAAGCCGCGTTTCAGGCGCTGCTGCACCGGCTCCAGCAGGGCCACTGCCTCCTCGCTGCTGAACAGCAAAGGCTCGTCGCGGCGCTGCAGCAACGTCAGGATGGCTTGCAGGCCGACATGGGCTGAGCGGATATCCATCAAGCCTTGCAACAGGCAAGCGTCCATTTCCGCGCACTGCTCGGCCATCTGGCGGCCAAGCAGGGACAAGGCGGTCCGGTCCGGTTGGGTGTCCAGCAGGTTCTGGTTCAGCTGCTTCAATTGCTCCATCACGGGCAATGGGACTTTCATCGTCGCTCTCCTTAGCGGTTCGCCAGCGCGCGCTCAATGCCGGCGGCCAGCTTCAGGATATGCGCGTCGCGGCCCTGCAAGCCGCATACGCCCAGGCCAATCTGGCCGGTCAGCGGCAGGCTGGCCGCGCAGCCATCCAATAGATTGATCACCGCGCTATTGCGCAGCGCCAGTTGGTTCAAGCGGCCGTAGGCGTCGTCGTCGTCCAGCTCCGCCAGCTTGGGCGGCAGAATCGCCACCGTGGGCATCAGCCAGGCGTCGGCCATGGACAGGCGATGCGCGGCGACGGCTTGCAGCGCCCGGCGCCGCTCCAGCAACTCCAGATAACGGACTGCGCTCTGACCGGCGCCCTGCCGCAAGCCTTGGGCGATGCGCGGGTCGTAGCTGTCGCCGCTCTCGCCCTCCAGCCGCTCCCGATGCCAGCGCCAGGCCTCGGCCGCCGCCAAGCCGCCCTGGGCGTCCATATCCGCAATCCACCCAAGCTCGGGAAAATCGAAACGGATGATGCGGGCCCCCGCCCGCGACAAACACGCCAGCGCGGCGTCGAAAGCCTGGGCCACGGTTGGGTCCGTCTGGTCGGCCAGATAGTCTTCCGTCACGTAGAGCCGGCGTTTTTTCACGTCGGGCGGCTGGCCGCTCGCATGGGCAGGCAGCCAGCCTCCGCTGAGCGCCGCGTCCAGGATGGCGCAGCAGGAGACCGAGCGCGCCAGCGTGCCGATGGAGTCCAGCGACGGCGACAAAGGCAGGCAACCCTGCATCGGCATCCGCCGCGCGGTGGCCTTGAAGCCGACCAGGCCGCAAAAGGCGGCGGGGATGCGCGCCGAACCGCCGGTATCGGACACCAGCGCGGCGGCGCTCAGCCCCAGAGCCACGCTGACCGCCGCGCCGGAACTGGAGCCGCCGGCCACGCGCTCCGGGTCGCCGGGGTTGCGCGGCGTGCCGTAATGCGGATTCAGGCCCAGGCCGGAATAGGCGAACTCGCTCATATTGGTGCGCCCCAACAGCACCGCCCCGGCCTGGCGCAGCTTGCTCACCGCCTCCGCGTCCAGGCCGGCCGGCGCAGAAGGCTTCAGCACCACGGAGCCGGCGGTGGTGACCGCGCCCTGGATATCGAAGCTGTCATTGACCGACAGGGGAATGCCGGCCAGAGGGGTGGAAAAACGCTTGCTTGCGTCGATACGCCGGGCGGCGGCCAGCGCGGCGTGGGCATGCACCTGGGTGAAGATCGCGCCCTCCGCGCCTTGATGCCCGGCAATGGCGTCCAGCGCCCCTTCCGTCAACGCCACGCTGCTGGTGTTGCCCAGCAGCAGATTCCTGTGCATCTGCATCACAGTGGGCTTCATGCGGTCTCCCCTGCTTTGAAGCCGCGGGCCCCCATCCCCTGCGGCTTCCCGACCGATGGCTGGCTGCGGCGCAGACCAAGCTGATGACATTCCGACATAGCGACCTCCTGGCTAAATGCGATGGATGACGAGAGCTCCCCGTTGGATGCGCGCAAGCGCGGCAGCCGCCTCTGGATGTCGGGCGGCGTCTGGTTTTAAAAACGGCCGGCGTGTTCAGCCTCGGCGTATCGTCTTGAAGTCGTCGTCGGCCTTGAGCTGGAAGGCTTGCAGGCGGGCGACGCAATCGTCCAGCGCCTCCAGCGACAGGCGCGCCAACAACTGCAAATGAGAGGAATCGTCACGGCGGCCGCTGGCCTGGATCGCCGTCAGCGTGGAGCGCAACACGGCGAAGCCGTTCAAGGCCAGGGCGCAGGCGTCCATGGTTTGGGACAACAGGTATTGCTGCTCTTGGCTGACGGCCGGGGAGGGTTTGGCGCAAGCGGCGAAGGAATTAGGGGGAGTCATCGCCGTCTCCAAATCCGCCTGGAAGCCTGCTCGGAGATGAGCAGGGGCGTGACAAGGCGGCAAGACCGGCTCCCTTGTTAAGACCGGCAGCCCCGAAAGGCTCCCTGCCACGCCCTGCTCAGATGCGGCGGCTGGAGGTGGTTTGGCTAAAGAAAGAAGGGAAAACAGTGGAGTCATTGCAGTCTCCAAGTCAGCTTTGGAAGCCTGCTCGGATACGAGCAGGAGCGTGACAAGGTGGCAAGACCGGTTCTCCGTGATGTCGACCGGCAGCCCCGAGAGGCTCCCTGCCACGCCCTGCTCAGATGCAGATGCGTGGCAACAGACGTGCAGCGCCCAAGTGGACGCAACATGACTGCGATCACGGAGATTGATAGGCTTGCCTGCCCGGCGCGGCGTTATTTGGCGCAGCGCGAGGCAAAGAGTACTGAGACGGGGGCGGAGCGTCAAGCCGGAGACGGCCGCCCGGACAGGCGGAAAGCGGGAGGGAAGGTTTAAAGAGCCTGTTCAAAGCCCGGCGAACCAAAGCGGGACTTTGAACAGGTTCTTGGCAAGCGTCAAATGGTGGACAGCAGCTTCAACACGGCGGCCGACAGCCTTTCCGCGCACAATCCGATGCCATGCTCGGGCGTGCCCTTATCCCGGCCTTGGCCGTCAATGATATTGCTGACCGCCCGCAAGACCAGCACCGGGGTGGAACCCACCCGTCGGGCGGCGCGCATCACGCCGGAGGACTCCATTTCAATCACGCCGCGGCCCAGTTCCAGCATTGCGGGAAACTTGTCGGCGGGCACCGGGAACTGATTGCTGCTGAAGATCAGCCCCGGCTTCACCCTGGGCAGGGCTTTCAGCTTCGCCAGCCAATAGGGATCCGCGTCCCACTCCGTTTCCAGCTGGCCATGCGTATTGCTGTTAAACAAGCAGGACTCAAACGGCGTGCCTTTCAGGATCTTGTCGATGCCGTAAAGATCCATCTGCACGACCTTGCTGCCGGCGACGACATCGCCGATCTCCCAGCCATCCCCCACCGCGCCCGAGGTCCCCAAAAACAAGACCAGGTCAATCTCGCGCTGCTGCAGCACCGCCAGCGTGGTCAAGGCGGCGTCTTCCGTGCCCACGCCGGTTTCGGCCAGGTAAAGCTGGTGGAGATTGTGTCTAAGGCTGCGACAGGACAAGGCGCCGAGCATGGGGTCCGGCGACCAGGTCGCGGACAGCTGTTGCGACAGGTGGGCGGATTCGGCGGGGAATGCCGACAATAGCAAGATGTTCATGTAGTGCCTCAATCGTAGGTGGTTTAACTGCGAAATCTCGCCGAGGATACGGCGAGTCCTTCCAATCCTTAGCCTGCGCCTTCCAGCAGCAAGCGCCCGCCGCTGTTCAAATGCTCCACATCGCGCGCGCGCAGCGCATCCACCGCCACCTGCGCGTCCACCCAGATTTGCGCGGTGAACAGCTTGCCGCGCGCCGGCTTGCCGTCCGCCACCGCCCATATTCTATGTTCGGCGTCCACGGCCACCTCCGCCGCGACAGGCTCCAACGCCGCCTGCTCGGTGCGCACGGCGGCCAGCAGCACCGGCTGGCCGTCCAGCTGCGCCGCGCCCATGCCCATCCGGTAATGGCCCTTGCCGTTCCACAGCGCCATGCCCTTGGCGGCCGGCTCCGCCTCCAGCCGCAGCCGGATGGCGCTTGGCGCCTCGCATTGGATGCTCAGCGTCATCCGTCGCTTGCCCAAGGCCAGCACCCCGGCCTGGGACCGCCCAAACTGGCCCTTGTTCAACACGCCGTAATCCAGTTGCTCGCCGCTCAAGCGCATCACGCAGTTGTCGGCCAACACGGCCTGGCACAAGAGCAGGCCGGCCAGACCGACCGTTGCCCGCTTAATCATCGACTTCATTCCTTGCTCCTCGCTCACGCTTCCGCCCGGCATACCGCGTCCAGCTGCTCGTAAAACACCTGCTCGTCCACCGTTTCCGGCAGCGCGAAATCCAGCTGACAACGGTTGCCGTTGGCCGTGGTCACGGTCAGCGTCTGCCCCGGCTCGGCATTGTCGAGAAAGACCTTGCCGCCTTCCACCACGGTGGTGACGAAACGATTGTCCGCCGTCAGCACCGATCCGCCGGCGCTCAGCGGCTGGCCCAAACCGTCCTTGACTTCCAGCAACACGCGGCGGGTCTGGAACACGTCGAATTCGACATGACGCACCGCGCCGCGGCTGACTTTCAGCTCCTTGTAACCGTTTTTCAGCTCCACCGTGCGCGGCAAGCTCTTCACGTCCACTTCCAAGCGGCTGACGTCGTAAGCCGTCAAATTTGGGATCACCGCGCGGCCGCCGGCGTCGGTCCACACCGCCCCGCCCGGCGTGTTGACCCGCACCCCGGACACCTTGCCAGTGGACAACACGCCGAAACTGTCCTGGATCTGCGCCGGTGACGCGGTAACTCCGTCGCGATGAAAGGCCAGGCCGCCGCTCAGCCCAGCGGAAAAATGACGGCCGGCGTAGTTCTGCCCCACGCCCAGCCGGGCGCTGGCGTAACGCGGCTGTACGTTGACATTGGCGCTCACCCCAGTACCGCGGCGGCTCTGTTCCGCGCTCAGTTGATAACCCCAATACTCGTTGACGGTTTCGCTGACCGAGGTATTCAGGCTGGTGTCGCCGCCGCTGCTGCGCACGGTGCTGTTGATGCGGCGTTTTTCCAACGGCAGGCTGAAGTTCAGATACCAGGCTTGATAACGACGGCCGTCAAAAGAGTTGCGGCCGTTCTCCACGTTCAGATTCAGCGACATCCGCTTGAAGGAGCGGCCCCAGCTGCCCAGCCAGCGGCTGCTGACATGCCCGTCGAAACTGCGGCTGGAGGAGTAGGACAGCCGGAAGCTGCCGGCGCGCTGATGGCTCCAGCCCAGAGAGGCGGAATACTGGGCGCGAGTGCGGCGCTTGCGCGCTTCGCCGGCCTGTTCTCGACCATAAGCCGTCATCGCCTCGCCCAGGTCGCGGTAGCCCTCGGATTGAAACGAGGCCGACAAGGACGCGCTCATCGCCTCGCTCATCCGCGTGCTCATCGCCCAGTTGGATTGATGACCGAACACGCCCTCTTCCCGCGCATGGGAGCTCACGCCGCGCACGCTCAAGCTGGTATCGGCGCTCAGGCCGACATCCGCCCCCAGGCCCAAGGCCTGATATTGCGGCGTGCCCAGCGCGCCCAGCGTCCCTTGCGCCCGCGCCCCCAGCGCCCAACTGCCGGAACCGGTCAACAGCAAGGGTTCCTCGCCGTCATCGGCAACATCGCGCAAACGGCCCATGGCCAGCGAATAGCCCAGCGGCGCGGCCGCATCCAAGCCCAGGCTTGCCGCCGGCACGGTGAAGCGCCGCTCGCCGCCGTCGCTCTCCGCCACCGTCACTTCCAGATCGACATGGCGGTTGTTGAGACGAAGGTTATCAAATGAAAACGGCCCGGCCGGCACTTGCGCAACATGGATCAACACCCCCGCCTGCCGCACCTCCACCCGCGCCACGCTATTGGCGATGCCCTCCACCCGCGCGCCGGGGCCGCCCTGCTCCAGGCCGCTCTCCGGCGTCCATTGCGCGCCCAGCAACTGGCCGGCGGCAAACAGCGGGCTGTCGACATTGATCACCCCCAATTGCAGACGCGCGCGCTGGGAGACAAAGGAGCGTTGGGCGTAAGCGCCCAGATCGCTAAACCGCCCTTGGCCGTTATTGGAGTAGTAGAACTGGCGGCTGCGCACAATCCAGTCGCCAACATTGACGCCGGCCTCGGTGTCCAGCGACAAGCTGCGGCTACCGCTGCCCAGACCTTGATAGCTGCTCGCGCTGAGGTCGTAGTTCAGCATGCCGCCGACGCCGCCGCTTTCCAGCTGAATCTCTTCTTGCGGCTGCGGCAGGATGGCCGCGGTGGGCACCAGCAAGGCCACCCGGTTCAGATTGGGGTTCAGCTGCACCTGGGTCTGCGGCCAAGCGCCGACAAAGTCGTAGCAACCCGGCGCCACCGAGACGCCCTCCGCCTCATCCGGCGGCGGCCCTTGCAAACGCGCCCGCTCCAGCAATGCAGGGCTGAAGCACAACTGGCCTTGCGCGTCGAACTCCGCCTCCACCTCGCCCAATGCCTCGCCATTGAGCGACAAACTCACTTGCTGACGCCCCTCGGCAAAGCGCGGCTTGCCGCGAAAATACTCGGCCAAGGCCGGGTCCAGTCCGCGCGCGCGTAAAATCTCAGCGTCGAACATCGCCTCGTCGGCCACTGCCGCGCCCAGCGCCAGCGACGGCGTCGCGCCCAAGGCCAACAGCAAGGCCGCCGTCAGCGGCCGGCGTTTCCAGGGCCTTGTCGGCAGCCGGGTGCCCGTCCACGCCTCCCCACGCCCGCAGTAGGCCGGGAGTTCATGCCAAAGCGCCAATTAGCCGGCCTTGACCGTCAACGGCGCGTCGTAGCTGTCCACGCTGAAGCCGTACAGAGTAGCCGGGTACAGCCTGACTGCCTCGGCCTCGACATCCGTAACCAGGAACGACAGTGTTTGCCCAGGCAACACATAACTACGCCCCAGTTGCACTGCGGTGCCCTGTGGCTGGAGATTCACTACTTGCGCCATCCTCACGACATAAGGACTGTCGTTTGTCAGTGTCAGCTGACCATCATTCAAGGACCATTTTAATAATTTCCACGGTTCTCGGTTTACCGGCAAGCCCTTGGGGTGAATCACCAACGGGAGGTTTTGCCGTACGGCAATCGCCACTTGCACACTATCCGAATTTGATTTTTGTGGTATCCCCTCAAAAATCACGCGTTTCAAACGCTGCGTTTGCAAAGGTTTTTTAAGCTGCAACATAAAGCGCACTTGCTGCCACTCCCCTGCCTCAACCCGAGCCACTGGCGGCGTCAACATCACCAACGGTTTCTCACCCTCATCCTCCGGCAGGTTTTCAATTTTTGAGTACAAAAGCAAGGGCTGCTTATCGGTATTTTGCAACAACATGGCACCAGCAACATCGGCTTCATTTAGCAGCAAGACCGAAGTCGCTGGCTGCATGCCCCCCGCCATACAATTAGCAACGACTCCAAATATAGCAATACACCAGCCCACTACTGCTCTTTTTCTCAACCTACTCATATTCACACTCTTTAAAACAACACCCCGGTACAAATCTATGCAACCCGGGGTGCCAAACCAGCCAGTGCAAAAGCATCCACCTATCAAAAACTAGATATTTATACACTAGCCAATAGAATTAAAAAACGACCATTAAAGGTAATGCAACTCCAATGTCGCCACTCCCTCGAACTCAGCCTTATCTTTCACCACCAGCTTTCTATCAATAAAAATAGAAGGCCTCACAGCAGAATGCCATTCCTTAAACCCAAGAGGAGTCGCTTCGACACCATCTTTCGCCATAGGGGCATAATAATATCCAGAGAAAACCTTATCTGAATTAGGCTCCTTCTTCCAAGAACCTACCTCCTTGTTCTCAGACCTAGCATAATCAGCTTTAACCAAGCTTTCCTCTTCGCCTACTATCACCTTATTATGATCATTCGAAACAGTAAAACGAAAATACCCTACCTTAGCATCCCCAATAAAACCTAAACCAAACCTGTCTTTATGCCCATCACCATGAACAGAGCCCGGATTATTATCGACAAACCTGACTGACATCTGTTGCACAGCATCGCACCTTACTTTAAAAGGCATATCGTCGCCCTTTCTTTCCAGGAAATCACCTTTCCCCTCTTGCAGGATCTTCGAATCAAACGCTCCAAAATCCTGAACCTCATTACCGTAAAAATCCACCACACAAGCCGCCGGCTCAATAGTGCCTTTTAAAATAAATTGCCCATGCGCCAATGGACCTTCTGACTTAGCCAAGCCTGCACAAAGCATAGTGAATGTAGCGGCAGCGCAAACCACAACTTTTGAACTCAACATAACAATCTCAATATAGAAACCAATAGGAACAATAACTGTACGCTTTTATTTCAACACAATATATCTGACCAGTACTAAATCAACAAAAATCATCCACTCCACGCAAAACATCACAGAAGCGCCTTATTCAAGAATCACAAGATTCAGCACCTCTTAAAAACCCTTAATTGCACCACCCCATGCAGGACTATCACGCCGATAACAACCATCATGATCACCCCCCTTCATAAACAACTTGGCTTTAGGCTGAGGACTGAGTTGATATAGGCGTTCGCCCAATTCCACCGGCACCACCTCGTCGCCAGAGCAATGGATGAATAGTTTCGGCGCGGCAATGACCGGCAATTTGGAATAGGAGGAGAAGTTATGGCGGATCAGCGCGTCAAACGGCAGCCATGGCGCGGTATAGGATTTGGCGATGTCCGCGACGGACAAGAAACCGCCGTCGATAATCACCCCGTCCACACCCAGCGACACCGCGGCCATGTCCATGGCGATGGCGCCGCCCAGGGAGTGGCCGTACACCAGATGCTTGGACGCCTCCGGCGACAGCTTCTTGAACGCTTGCCAGGCGGCCCTGGCGTCGGCATAGACCGAACGCTCCGAGGGCAAGAACCATGCGCCGCCGCCGTAGCCGCGGTAATCGATCGCCATCACCGCCAGACCCAGCCGGCGCAGGCTGAGGATCAAATCGATATCGGTGTGCAAGGTGCTGTCGTTGCCGTGCAGGAACAGCACCGCCGGCGCGGCGGGCGATTCGGCCGGCAGCCACCACGCATGCACCAGGCCGCCGCCCTCCGCCTTGGGAATCGGCAGCCAGGCTTCTTGGTAACGCACCCCGTAATCTTGCGGGGTTTTGCCGGTCTGATACGAAGGGCTGAGGATGAAATAGCGCTGCGCCAGCTCCCACAAGCTCATCGCCAGCAGGATGGCGGCCAACAGCGCCAGTATTTTCTTAAGCGCGCCACACTTTGCTACATCACAAGCCATCAAGAACACCAGCCTCAAAATAAAAGCCATCTCCGCCCAGCCTGGGCGAAATCCAACCTTGAAGCATAGCCTTGCTCAGAATGAGGGGATATTTGACCAGTACGAAATGCGCGCCCAGGCAGTACCAGTGGTGCGACAAGGAGGCTCAACGCAGGATCAGGGGTTTTGTTAGCCGGTCTTAGCGACGAGGAAGACAAATGAGGATGGCGGGAACCCTCAGCCGGAAAGCGGCACCAAGGAGGGTGCCGCGGGCGGAAAGGAAAAATGTCAGGACTTGAACAGCAACAAAAGATCGGCGTCGCGTTCCGCGCCCAGTTTGCGCATGGCGCTGGCTTTCTGGGTGCTGATGGTTTGCTTGCTGCGCTTGAGCTTGGCGGCGATGTCGTTCACCGTCAGGCCGGCGACGAAGAGCCTCACCACCTCGGCTTCGCGCGCGGTCAACGCGCGCTTGGCGGTGGATTGGGCCAGCCCGTCCGCCTCCAGCAAACGCTCCACCGCGGGAGAGTAGTACGGCGTTTTGGCCCTGGCGGCGTACAAGGCCGGCAGCAGGTGTTCGATGGCGTCCGATTTGCTCAGGATGCAGTGAATGCCCAGGCCGCGCAGCGAGCGCACCACCAGCGCGTTGTCCATCATGGTGAGCACCACGATGCCCAGCGTCGGATACAGGCGGCGCAAACGCTCGAACATGGCCGCACCGTCGCCGGACTCGCAGCCCGGCATGGAATAATCGGACACCAGCACATCGCAAGGCTGGCTGGCCAGCAAATCCCACAATGCGGTTGCGCTGCTTGCCTTGCCCGCCACGCGGACGGCGCGCCGGCTTTGCAACACATGCTCCAGGCCGCTGAGCACGGTGGGGTGGTCGTCCGCCAGCAATACCTTGATTTCCTCTGTCTCCATGTCGCTCACATAAAAATGATATTTATTGTCGAGAAACTCTATTTTTATAGATAAGCAAACATCCTGAGCGCGGTCAACTCCCCGCTCAGCAACTCCGCCACCGTCAAATCCACGCATGCCAGACTCACGCCCAAACTCATCCACCCTTCGTCCGCTCAGCCGCCTGCGCCGCATTCAGCGCGCCACGCTGTTTGGCGGCGGCATTGTCCTCTCGCTGGCGCTGCTGGCTTTGACCGCCCTGACTTTGTGGTCCTCCGGCAAAGCGATGCTGTCCGACCGGCAGCAGGTGTTCGACGCGGAAAACACCGCGCTGAAAGTCATCCTCCGGGGACACGCGATCGATCTCTACCATCAGGTCAGCCAGGCGGAGGCCAACTGGAAAGCCCAGATCAAGGCCAGCCCGGCGCTGGCGCGCCAGTTCGACGCCGACCAGGGCCAGGCCTGGCTGCCGGCCAGCTCCGGCCATCCCTTGGCGCTGGCCTTGGGCCCGCGCCCGGGGCTGCCGGCCGCCACCCGCTTAGGACCTTATCTGGCGCTGGCGGAACAAACGGTCGACACGCTGTGCGGCGGCGACTGCGAGTTGAGGAAGTCTGAAACCGCCTATCTGTACAGCCCGGACCGGCAGTTCCTGACGATAGCCTCGCCGCTGCTGTCTCCGCTGGCGCTGACCCCGCCCGGCGCAAGAGCCCGGCTGAGGCGGGAGGTGTTCACCGGCATGCCCAGCCCCGCCGTGCCGACGGCCAACGGCCAGACCAGCCGCAACCCGGCCTGGCTGGCCACCGCCGCCGCGCCGCTGACCGGCCGCCCCGCCATCCGCCTGGCGCAAACCGCCGTGGTCGACGGCATCCCCTTCGCCGTGTTCGCCCGGGACATCCGCATCGACACCTTGCTGAATACCTGGCGCCCGGACGTCAATGACGAAACCACCTTGCTCGCCAGCCCCTCGGACGCGTTCTATTTGGGCTTTGGCTATCAGGCGGCCCAGGGTTCGCAGCTGATCGCGACGCTGCGCAAAATGGCTTTGCCGGCGCTCAACGAAGCGGTGTCCGATCTCCAGTACCGCGACGGTCTGTTCATCCTGCGCGCCCGCCTGCCGGCGCCGGCCTGGATTCATATTCAGGTGTTTGCCTGGCATGCGCTGCTCAACGATCTGCGGCTGTCGCTGATCACCAACCTCAGCGCGTTGCTGTTTGCCCTGAGCTGTCTGTGGATTCTCATCCTGTTGCTGGACCGGAGAATCTTCAAACCCGCCTTCAGTAGCGCCCAGCGCATTTTCGAAAGCGAGAACCTGAACCGCATCATGGTGGATACCGCCCCCTCCGGCCTGACGCTGCTGTCCATCGCCGACGGCACCGTGCTGCTGGAAAACGAAGTGATGCGCCAGTGGGCGCGGCAGGGCTGCATCGCCCGCCCGCCGCTGCATCTGCAATTGCTGGACACCCACCAGACCGCGTCCCCGCTCGGCACCACGCCTTGCCACCGGGACATTCAGTTTGCGCTGGCGGACGGCAACGCCATGGAGCTGCACAGCACCACCATGGCCACGCGCTATCAGGGCATCCGGGTCCTGCTGTGCAATGTGGTGGACATCACCGCGCGCAAGGCGCTGGAGCGCCAGCTGGAAAGCGCGCGCCAAACCGCGGAAGCGGCCAGCCAGGCCAAGTCTTCCTTCGTGGCCATGGTCAGCCATGAAATCCGCACCCCGCTGCACGCCATCGTCAGCAGCCTGGACTTGCTCGGCCGCGCCCGGCTCGCCGCGCCGCAGCAGCAGCGCCTGGCCGTAGCCAAGCACTCGTCCCAGGCGCTGCTGGCCATCATCAACGACATCCTGGACCTGTCCAAGGTGGAGTCCGGGCTGATGAGCGTGGAGACCATTCCCTTCGATCTGGCCGCACTCGGCCATGAGGCCGCGGCCAGCATGGAGCCGCTGGCCCGCGCCAAGGGCCTGGAATTCTCCTGCATGATAGACGCGCAATTGGCGCCGGCTTATCTGGGCGACCCGGGCCGCGTCCGGCAAATCATGCTGAACCTGCTCGGCAACGCCATCAAGTTCACCCTCAGCGGCGAGGTGCAGCTGGAGATCTATCTGCAGGACGACAGCCGCGCCGACTCGCCGGTAATCATCGGCGTGAGCGACAGCGGCGTGGGCATTCCCGCCGAATACCACGACCAGGTGTTCACCGAATTCTCCCAGGCCGACGCCTCCATCACCCGCCGCTTCGGCGGCACCGGCCTGGGCCTGTCGCTCTGCAAGAAGCTGGCCGAGTTGCTGGCGGGAACGATTGAATTCACCTCCAGCCCCGGGGTGGGCAGCACCTTCGTCGTCACCCTGCCCTTGCCACCCTGCGCCGCCGCGCCTGTCGCGGCGCAGCCCGCCGTCTCTCCGGGCCCGGCCTCGCCGGCGGCCCGCATCCTGGTGGTGGACGACCACCCGGCAATCCGGGCGCTGATTCAGGACCAGCTGCGCGAGCTGGGCTACCAGGCGGACATCGCCGCCAACGGGGCCGCCGCGCTGGCGCTGGCCACCCGCCAGGATTACGCCTTGGTGCTGACTGATCTGAGCATGCCGGACATCAGCGGCTACAGTCTGGCCCAGGCCCTGCGCGACAACGGCTTCTCCGCGCCCATCGTCGCCATCACCGCGCACGCCGGCAACGCCGAACTGCCGCTCTGCGCGCAGGCCGGCATAGACGAGCTCATGCTCAAGCCCTTTACCCTGGAGGAGCTGGACGGCGTGATCCGCAAACACCTGGCGCTGCGCCCGGCCAGCGTTCGCCCGCCAGCCGGCCCCGCCGCGCCCTTGCCCGCCGCCCGGCGCGCAGAACTATTGAGCGCGCTGGACCACTCCATCCAGCTGATGCGGCAGGCGCTGGAACGGATGGACCAGCAAGTGTTGATGCAGCAATTGCACGCCACCAAGGGGGCTTTCGCCATGGCGGGACAAGCGCCGGTGGCGCAGTTGTGCGCGGAAATTGAACAGTTGGTCCAGGCCCGCCGACGCGAGGAAACCGGCATGCGGCTGGACAAGCTGGCGGAGCTGGCGCATGCGCGATTGGCCCAATCGTGAAAGCGCTATCGCCGCCTGGGCGGCATCGGCGACAATGGTCAAACGCTTAGAAGCTGTTTACGATCTGCTGCGCATCGGTAGAGACATTGTGCGATGAGTGCCCGCTTCGAAATGCTCATGTACCACGCGTACATTCCACTTTCTCAGCGGTTTTCGCCTTGTCTCGC